>CAZNSL010000023.1:0-12113 GCA_964574975.1 uncultured Alcaligenaceae bacterium
GCTTGTTCTTGAGCTTCCGCATCTTGCCCTTGCGGTGGTAGCGGCGGTTCAGTTCGGTTCGGCGTTCGACCATGCGATTTCACCCACTAGCCCAGGCAAGGACGAGGCACACCCCATGCGCACCCACGGCAGCCCGATCATCGGATACCTGCTTGGCATACTACCCGCAACCATGTTCGGCCACTCGCTCTGGCTCCGCGCACAGCAGACCGAGCGGCCCGGCTGCTCCATCGACCACCCCATCGATATGCCGAAAGACCTGTCGGGCCTGTCGATGTACTAGCAAGACGACTCCGATGGCGACGGCTTTCCCGACGCGATCGACCCGCAGCCACACAAACCGGGATTCCGCGACGGAGTGAAGTAAGGCCGCGCCGTCCCTAGCATAAACAGGGTGCCCAACGGTTAGCCGAGGGATGGCGATGGTGTGGCTGTGGGTCGTTGCGGCAGTGCCTGTCGCTCTGCTGATCGCTTGGCGGCCGCTGGTGCGCTGGGCGGCCGACGTGCAACTGGAGCGGGCGCGCGAGTCGTTCCGCCTCCAGCGCGAGCGGCTCGAGGCCGGCCACTTCCGAGCCGCGGCCGCCTGCGGCAAACCGCGAGGGCTACGCTGGACCAATTGCGACTACGGCGACGCCATGGAAATGGCACGCGATCGCGGAACCAGTCAGCTCGTTGCTTTGGTGCCGGTCACAGTCGGCTTCGAGGCCGTCGAGGGCGGCGACATGGAGGGCGTTGCCGCGGTGAGCAATCTGCGCTACGCGACGGCCGTGTTCGCGTTCGAGCGCAACCACTGGACGACAGCTGGCCTAACCCTGTTCAATCTGAACCCGGCCGAGGCGCTGGTCTACTTCAAGCAACAGTACGAACGCGTGTAGCGACGCATCTCGGATGCGTCGCTACACGCGCTGGGCGTTACTTCACCTCGATGCGGTACGGAGCGATGAGCCAAACGCGCTCGCCGCGGAGCTTCCATAGCGACTCGGCCGCCTTGAGAGGCTTTGTAAATCCAGGTACGTCGCGGACGAGAGCCCCGACCGGCAGCTTGACATCGGCCCCGGCGTCGGCCAACTTCTCGAAGATCGACTTCGGCTTCGGCAGCGGCAGCAGTTCCATCTCCTGGTTCTCGCGGCCGGCCATCCGCTTCGCTGCGGCGATGGCGTCGGCGAGCGTGCCGAGTTCGTCGACCAGGCCCGCCTCCTTCGCCTGCCGGCCGGTCCAGATGCGTCCGGCCGCGAGCGTCAGGAGCTTTTCGCGCGACATCTCGACGCCGGCCTTCTTGCGGTTGGCGAGTGTCTTCGAGAGGAACTGCTCGTACACGTCCTCCATCATCGACTTCATGACCTTGCGTTCGGAGTCGGTCCACGGGCTTTCCGAGGACATCAGGCCGGAGTTGGCCCCGCGGCTAATGATGTCGGTCTTGAGACCGATCATCTCGAACGTCTTGCCGGTCACCAGCTTGCCGCCGACGACGCCGATCGAGCCGGTTAGTGTGCCCGGCTCGGCAAACACCTTGCGGCAGCCCATACTGATGTAGTACCCGCCGCTCGCGGCGATGTCGCCCATGCTGGCCACCACCGGCTTCTTGCAGAGGCGCAACTCGTTCCAGATCAGGTCGCTCGCCAGGGCCGAGCCGCCGGGACTGTCCACGCGCAGGACGATTGCCTTGACCGTCTCGTCCTTCTCGGCCTCGCGGATCGCCTCGACGAATGTCGTCGAGCCGACATTAGCGTCGCCCATCAACGACACGTCGCCTCGGCCGGAGACGATCTCGCCGACGGCGTAGATCACCGCAACCTTCGGCTTCTTCGACGCGACCGGCTCCTTCGGCGTGGTCAGCAGTTTGAAGATGGCAAACGGGCTGGACATGTCGAGGTCTTTCGGCTTCTCCTTGCCGTAGTGGCGGGCGACCGCGATGTCTTCGACGGCCGTCTCCGTTTCGATGAATGCCTCGAAGTCTTTGGCGTAGGCAAGCCGGTCGACCAGGCCGACATCCTTCGCCCGCTTGGCCGTGAACGCTCCCTCGTCGATCAGTTTCTTCACGTCGACCCCCGACCAGTTCTTCGACTTCCGCGATGAGGTGATGATCTCAACGACCGACTTGTCGTAGATGTCGTCGAGGAACGTCTCGAACTGCTTGCGGAACTCCGGCGACATGCTCGACCGGGTGTACGGCTCCGACGCGCCCTTGAACTCGCCCATCTGGAGGAAGTCGGCCTGAATGCGCAGCATGTTGAACAGGTCCTTGTAGAACATGACCTCCGCCCGCAGGCCGGGGATCAGGATCTCGCCGGACTCAGGGATCGCCACCACGTCGCAGGCGGCCGCGAGCAGGTAGTCTTTCGTCGAGGCCGACTCCATGTGGGCGTAGACCTTTTTGCCGGCGGCACGCACATCGGCGACGGCCCGGCGCAACTCGTCGAGCTTACCCCAGCCCGTGGAAAGCCCTTCGATTTCGAGGTAGAGGGCCTTCACGTTCGCGTCGCTCTTGGCCTTGGCGATGCGGTCGAGCTTCGTTTGGAGATTCTCGCTGCTCCCGCCGAACAGCCCTTCGGCCGCCACAGGCTCCTCGCTGAGGTCGCCGGTGAGGCGGATGTGGGCAATGACTGGGGCTTCGGTCTTTTTCTTGGCCTTCTTAGGTTTTGGGTCGTCGTCGTCGGCTCGGATGTTGGGCACGGCCAACAACGCGATGGCGAGCAGTGCGGTCAGTCGTCGGAGCATCGTATCGTTCCTTGGGGCGGACTTGGCAATCTAGCGTACCGCGGAAAGTAGGGGAACGGCGTAACCCTGTCAACCGCAGGCGACTTCCTCCCCTCTCCTGGCTTTGCGGGAGAGGGGCTGGCTTCCCCTTCGCGCCGTGGGCCGTTTGCGGCTAGGATGCGGCTCGGAGGTGTCGCATGAGGCGCGCGTTCGTCGTCCTGATTTGCTTACCCATCCTCGCCTTCGCCCAGAGGCAAGGCGGTTACCGCGAGACGGCCGAGCCGCCGCTGGCCGATTCGGAGGAAGGGATCAAGCTGGTCGCTGGCCGCGAACCGGCAAAACCGCCTCCACCGCCGAGCGTCCGCCCGACCCACACTACCGCACCGCTCGTGCAGCTCACAGTCAAGGCACCGACAGCCGTGGCGACGGGCCACGAGGTCGAACTGCGGCTCGTCGTCGAGAACGTCAGCCGCGTACTGGCGAAGAACGTCGTCGTCTTCAATCCGCTGCCGCCTGGCGCGACGGTCGTTTCGGCGGTTCCCCAGGCCGAGAACGGGCCAGCGGGGCCGGTCTGGAAGTTCGACGCTCTGCCGGCCGGTGCGCGGCGCGAGATCGTGCTGAAGTACACGCCGCCGCCCGGAAAGACAGAGTTCGACAACCTCGCCCGCGTCACCAGCGAGTACGAGACTGCGACGCACATCAAAGTCGCCAAGCCCGAACTGAAGTTGCGCAAAACTGGCCCGCAGCAGGCGAGCAAGTTCGACGTACTGGTCTTCGTCGTCGACGTGACGAACGGCGGCCCAGTCGACTTGACGGACATCAAGGTCACCGATCAGTTGCCGCCAGGACTTTTGCACGCCGGCGACCCGGAGCGGCCCGCAAACCTCGTTGCGGAGATTGCGCCAGCCGGGCAGATGTCGCCGGACAAGCTGACGCGCACCTGGACGATACCGCGGCTCGCACCGAGCCAGACACGGCGGATCGAGTATTACGTTGTCGCTAACCAGGCGGGGACGTTTGCGCACGGAGCGAGTGCGACGGCTGCGGGAGTCGCAGCGGTGGAAGCGAAGAGTCAGGTCACAGTCGCCGAGCCGAAGCTGGAACTGAAGGCCGAGGCCCCGACCCGCGAGCAGGCCAATCGCCCGGCCCGGCTCTCGGTGCGACTGACCAACCGCGGGCCGCGGACGCTGACCAACGTCGTCGTTACCGACCGCTTGCGGAACGACTGCATTCTCGATGGCATTTCCTCGGGTGGCCAACAGTTCGAGAGCCTCGTGCAGTGGATCGTGCCGACGCTTGCGCCGAACGAGACGCGAGTGCTGGAACTGGCGGTGCGTCAGCCGAAGGGCGGAACGGTGGCACACGACGTGACGGCCGTCTACCGGGGACTGACGCAACAGGCGTCGGCTGCGACCGACTTCGAGGCGACGCCGGTCCTGACGTGGGAAATCCGCGGTAACGCGCCGGCGGTGACGATGGGCCGCGAGGTGACGTATACGTTGACGGTGCAGAACACCGGTTCGGCCCCCGCGAAGAACGTGCGCCCGTCGATGAGTCTGCCTTCGGAGTTGACGATGACGAGTTCGAAGCCATTCGGCACGCTCGACGCGCAGGGCAAGGTCACCTTCGATGCCGTCGAGGTCGCGCCGGGGGCACGGGCGATGTTCCTGGTGACGGCGAAAGCGTCGCGGCAGGGCGAGGCGCGCGTATCCGCCGAACTGGCGGCCGATGTCTTCGCGACCGGGCCGGTCCACAAGCAAGATATGACTGTCATTGGCCCGGCGGAGCCGATCGCGCCGGCCAGCCCGACGGCAGGGCCGCTGGTGCGCCCGGCTCCGCCGCCGGGGCGGCCGTGATGTATTTCCCCCGTCCCGGATGTGGGGGCAGGGTACAAGCTCAACGCTTCAGCGCCAGTGCTCGCCAGTGCGGGGTCTGCGAATGAATGTAACGCCATTCCTCCGGACTCATGGCGGCCCGCAACGATTTGACGGGGGCCGGGCGGGCCGCCACAAAGCGCCAGGTTCCGAACGCAGCGGCGGCCACGACGAATGCCAACGCGGTACGACGGAGCATGCGAACCCTCCTTGGTCCGTGTTCCGGGGATGACTGCGAGTCGTCCGACGAACAAGCAACTCGCGGGCCAACGCCATCGTGCAGCCCGCAAGTCACACGAGACGCGCCAGTTGCGGCTCGCATCGCGGTTCGCCGATGGGTGGCGGAGTGTAGAAACGACGCCGTGCGACGACTGCCGATTGTAACGGGTTGCCTTGACCGGCTTCGCGGAACCCGCTATCCCCCGCGCTCGCCCGCTTTCGCCGCGGAGACGTCATGCCGTCCCCACGTCCCCGATTGGCCGACATGGCCTGGCTCCTCACGGCCTTCGCACTGTCGGCTGCGTGGTGTGTCTCGTCGGCTGGCCGGATCGGAGCCACGTTCGACGAGCCCGTCTACGTAACCAACGGCCTCAACGGCTGGCGCACGGGCAGTCACCGTGGTCTACTGCGGCTCGGCACCATGCCGCTGCCGGCCGACGTGCAGACACTGCCGCTCTACCTCGCCGAGACCTGGCGCGGTCGTCCGTTCGATCTCGTCGCCGACTTCCCGACGCTTCTGCGCGTCGCCCGCTCCACGAACCTGGTTTTCTGGGCGCTCCTACTCGTGTACGGCTGGCGCATCGGCACGTCGCTCGCCGGACCGTGGGGTGGGCGGTTCGCCGTCGCGTTGCTGGCGTGTGAGCCGAACTTGCTCGCCCACGCCGCACTGGCGACGACGGATGTGGCCATCAGCGCATGTCTGCTCGCCTTCTTGTACCACTTCCAGGTTGGCCGCGACGCGACGACGTTTCGCCGGGTGATCGTGCCCGGAGCCTGGTTCGGTGTCGCGCTATTGGCGAAGGCGTCGGCCCTGGCGTTCGCGCCATTGTGCATGCTCGCCATCGAACTGACGCGCCGCCCGGACTGGCGCACGCACTGGCGAGCGTTCGTCGCCGATTCGTTCCGAGTCGGCCTAATCGGGCTGGCCGTGGCGGTCGTCTTCTGCGGCAGCGATTGGCAGCCGGAGGCGTCGTTCGTGGCCTGGGCGCACAAGCGGCCGGAGGGCACGATCAAAACCGCGATGGTCTGGTTGTCCGAACACTTGTGCCTCTTCACCAACGCCTTCGACGGGCTGGCCCGACAGATCAAGCACAACCTGCGCGGCCACGGCACCTATCTGCTCGGCGAGTCGAGTCACCACGCCTTCTGGTACTACTTTCCCGTCGTACTGAGCATCAAGCTGACGGTGCCGTTCCTTGCCGGCTGGGTGCTGGTCCTGGCAACCGGTCGGCGGGTGGCGGTGACGTGGGTCGCCGCCGCAGCACTGGCGCTGTTCCTGTTCAGCTTCAAGTGCCGCGTGCAGATCGGCATCCGGCTGCTGTTACCCTGTGTCGCGTTGGCGTCGGTCGCGCTCGCGGTCGCCGCGGTACGCACGGCCGATGCGCTGAAGGCGATGCCCGCGCGGCTCGCGTTCCGAACTGTCGCGGTCGCCGGGTACGCTTGGATGATCGTGGCCTGCGTCGCCGCGTGGCCGGACGGGCTGCGCTACGTCAACGAGGTGTGGGGTGGCCGCAGTAACGGTCACTGGCTCGTCAGCGACTCGAACTACGATTGGGGGCAGGGCTTGCCGGAGTTGGCCGCGTGGCAGACCCGCACCGGCGTCGCCGATCTGCACGTCTGGTACTTCGGAACCGACCCGCAGTTCAAGCGGGCCGGCTGGACCGACGAACCGCTACACATCCTGCCCGGCGATGTCGCCGAGCGGCTGCGCGGTCACCGCCTCGCCGCAGCGGTGTCGCTCGTCCACGGCTATGGACTGACGCGGGAGAGCGAACGGGCCGCGGCGTATCTGCGGATGCAGCGGCCGGTTGCCCGCACTGGCACTTTTCTCATCTACGATTTCACGGGCGACGCACCGGCCGTCGGAGGCGCACAGTGAAGCCCCTGTGTCACGTCGGAGTCGTGGCCGTCGCTGCGCTAGTCGCGCTCGCAGGTGCCCGGCCGTTCGCAGGGAGTTGGAACGACGGCAGCCGGTTGGCGACCGTTGAGGCACTCGTCGATTACGACACCTGGGCCATCGACGAATCGGTCTTCCTCTGCGTCCCCGATGGGCACCCGCGGCCGTACCCGCCGCCGTACGATACGGAAATCCATGCGACCGGCACTTGCGACCGCCTTCGGATTGGCGACCACTGGTACTCCGACAAGTCGCCCGTGCCTGCGCTGTGGCTCGCCGGCGTTTACGGTTGCCTCCAAATGGCGACGGGCCTCACGGCCCAGGGCGACCCGGTCGGGTTCTGCTGGTGGATGGTGCTGGCGTCGTCCGGATTGGCGTACGTCGTGGCCGTGTGGAGCGTGTTCCGCCTCGGCGAGCCACTACGGCTGGACCGACCGACGCGACTACTGTTGACGGCTAGCTTTGGGCTAGCGACCGTCGCTGTGCCGTATCTGCGGCTCGTCAACAACCACATGCAACTGCTCGCCGTGGCTGCCGCCGTCGCCGTTGAACTGGCATGGCTCGCCGAGTGTGGCGCGACGCCGGGCCGGCTCGTGCGACTCGGCACACTCCTCGGCATCGGTTACACCATCGACCTTGGGGCTGGCCCGGTGCTACTGATCGCAACGGCGTGTCTGATCGCGTACCGCCACCCGCGGCCGCTCGGCTGGTTGCTCTGCGCCGCGGCAGGGTTGCCGTGGATCGCTTTGCACCACTGGCTCAACTGGCGGATTGGCGGCACCGTTGGCCCGGCGAACGCGGTGTCGGAGTACTTGTCGTGGCCCGGCAGTCCCTTCTCGGTCGAGACGATGACTGGGGGATGGAAGCACGACTCGGTCGGCGATTTCGCCCTGTACGGGCTGGAAATGCTCTTCGGGAAGAAGGGCTTCCTCGGCCACAACCTCGCCCTGTTCGTCGCGCTCCCCGGAGCGATCTGGCTCGCCGTCTCGTGCCCACGGTGGCGTCCCGAGGCCCTGTATTGCATCGCGACTGCGGCCGCGGTTTGGCTCGTGTACGGCGTCTCCTCGAACAACTTGTCGGGTGCGTGCATAGCAGTGCGTTGGTTCGTACCGCTGCTCGCGCCGGGCTATTTCGCCCTCGCCATGCTCGTGCGCGAGCGGCCAGCATACCGGTTCGACGTGGCCTTGCTCAGCGCGTGGGGCGCGGGCCTCGCGGTCCCGATGTGGGACGTGGGGCCGTGGAAGTATCGCATGGTGCCGGGCTACTGGCTGTTCGTGGCCGGCGGCTTGATAACTTGGGGAGTCGCGTCGATCTACACCCACGTCACCGGGTCGCGTTCGGCCGCGCTCGCCGTGACCGCGACGCCCGGCCAGCGGGCTGCAATTCGCTCGGCCAGCGACTCGACGCCGAAACGCTCGGTGGCGTAGTGCCCCGGTAGCACCAGGGCTACGCCGTGAGCCTTGGCACTCAGGTAGTCGTGGAAACGCATCTCGCCGGTAACGAACAGGTCGGCCTTCTCCCGCGCCGCGTCGGCCAGGAATTCGCCCGCGGCACCGCAGGCCACGGCTACCGTCGAAATTCGCTTGGTCGCGTATCCGACGATCTGCACCGGGCCGCAGCCGAGGGCGGACCTCAACGTATTGGCGACTTCGCCGAGCGGCTGCGCGTGCGTCAATCGCCCGATACGGCCCTCGCCCGTGGCTCCACGGGCCGGTCGCAGCGGGTACACGTCGAACGCCGGTTCCTCGTAGCTGTGGGCGGACCGCAAGGCCACGACCACACGCTCGATGGCCGACTCCGGGCAGACGACCTCCAATCGCCACTCGGCGACTTCCTCGCGCCGGCCGCGCTCGCCGACTGTCGGGTTGGTCGCGCCGGTGGCAAAGAAGGTGCCCGTCCCCTGGAGGCGGTAGCTGCACTCGCGGTACTCGCCAATGCGTCCGGCTCCGGCGGCAAATAGCGCGTCGGACACCTTGGCCAGTTCGCCGTCCGGCACGAACGCGACCAGCTTGCACGACCGCGCCGCATCGCGCGGCCGCAGCGGCTGCACGTCCGTCAGTCCGAGCTTCGCGGCGAGCAAGTCGTTGATGCCGCCGGCACAGTTATCGAAGGCCGTGTGCGGGCTGTAGACCGCGATGCCGGACGATGACAGAGCGAGAAGCGTGCGCCCCTCGTCCGTCGCCGTCGTGATCCTCTTGACGCCGCGGAACAGGATCGGATGGTGCGTAACGATTAGCTGCGCCCCGGCTGCGGCGGCTTCGGCGGCGACCTCCGGTGTCAGCGTCAGACAGGTCAGTACGCGGGTGACGTTTGTGGCCGCGTCGCCGAGTAGCAGGCCGACGTTGTCCCACTCGGCCGCGGAGGTGGTCGGGGCAAAAGCGTCTAACTCGGCGGCAATCGCGGCGACGGTCGGCATGACAACTATCGTATCGCGTCAGCCCGCCTTGCGGCCGAAGAACTTGCCCACCGCCGACGGCTTCGCAGGCACCTTCTTGAGGGCCGCCCGCTCGTCCTCGCTGAGCGCGGCCATGGCCTTCGCCTTCTGGCGCTTGCTCGCCGAGCCGCGCCACGAGTCGAAGCGGCCCTGGATTAGCACGCCGAGGAGAGTGGCACACCCGACTCCCGCGTTCAGGACGCCAGCCTTCTCGTTGACCAGTGTCGAGGTATCGGCCTGGAGCCACACGGCCGCTAGGCCCAGACCGCTGTACGTGGCTAGCAGCGTGCCGACGAGGCTGGTGAGCGTCAGCATCCACAGGCGGAACAGCACGACGCCGACCAAGCCACCAGCGAGGAACGCGATGAGCGGGTCGTGGACGGTTGTGACGAACGTCTGCACGAGGATGCTGGCGACGGTACCGCCGCCGAGGAATGCCAGCACCTTCGCCAGTTCCAGCGCCATCCATCCGGCGGCGAGCGCGGCCAACAGCCCGGCGACGAGTGGCTGGACGTTGGCGTTGCGGCCCGACTGAAGGCCGACGATGCCGGCCACGGCTGTGACGGCCGCGACGGTCCAGAAGCGGTGGTGCCACCAGCCGGTCAGCCAGAGGAGGACGCCGAGCGTCAAGCCGATGGCGCACGCGCCGACGGACAGCTTGGCGACTTCGGCGAACAGATCGGGCGCGATGAGTTGCACGGCGTACGCCCTCCGGATGGGGCGACGGCCGGCGGACGATAGTATGACCTGCTGCGGCTGTCAAGATGGCCGTGGAAGCCACCAGCCCGAAGCTCGAGCGAGGGAAAACCGCGTGTCACTCGCTCGCGCAACGGGCTGGTCGTCACTCACCGCTCAGCGAAGTACTTCGCCGCTAGGCCGAATCCGAGCAGGATGACGCCCCAGCGCACGAGCGCCTTCGGCAACCGCCGGCCGTAGTGTGCTCCCAGGTAGCCGCCGAAGATCGACGCAATCGCCATCGGCGGCGCGAGACGCCAGTTGACGACATCCTGCCACGCGAACACGACGACCGATGTTACGTTGATGCACGCAGCCAGAAACGTCTTCGCCGCGTTCATGCGGTGGATATCGCCCAGTCCCATGAGTGCGAGCGAGCTGAGCATCAGGATGCCGATGCCCGCACCGAAGTAACCGCCGTAGATGGCTACGACGAACTGGAACGCGACCACGCCAACCTTCGTTGCTGACGACGGCTCGGCATGCGGCTGGCCGATGCCCGTCAGTTTTGCAATCGCTGGTTGCAGAAGGAACAGCAGCGTCGCGGTCAGGATCAGCCACGGCACGAGGGCTGCAAACAGTCGCTCCGGTAGCCACGCGACGAGGAAGGAGCCGATCAACCCTCCGATTAGGCTCGGCAGTGCTAATAGTCGGACCCAGTGGCGCACGTCGCGGAGTTCGTGGCGGAAGCCCCACGCCCCCGCGGCCGAACCGGGGAGTAGCGCAACCGTACTCGTCGCATTGGCGATGACCTTGCTAGCGTCGCCGGGCGGCAACACCATGAGGAGGGCCGGGAAGGTGAGCAGCGTGCCGCCACCAGCGAGGGAGTTCTGTGCCCCTGCCGCCAGAGATGCCGCCGCCAGGATCGTCCATTCGTATGCGGTCACAACCAGTTCACCGCGACGCCGAGATATTCGTCCTTCTTGTGGATCAGTCCTTCGTAAGCGTCGCCGAGTTGCTCCGGGGCGATCGTGTGGCGGACCAGGCCGTCCATGCGGAACCGGCCGTCGTGGATGGCGTGCAGCAGCCAGTTCTGCGCCTTGTCGATCGTCCAGTCACCGGCGAGGCGCGTATGTGCCGGCTCGAAGAGCATGTTGCCGTGCGCCCCGGTCACTTCGATGTAGCGGCGGTGCAGGTCGTCGTAGAAGTTGACGTCCTTCGCCCGGCCGCGCGGACTACCGACGACGACCACCTGGCCGCCGTCGCGCGCCAGGGCCATCGCGGTCGGGATCGCGTCCGGGATTCCAGTCGCGTCGGCCACGACCTCCGCGCCGCGGGTACCGAGTGCGGCGTCGAGTTGTGCCTTCACATCGCCGGCGGCGGGGTCGATGACGGCGTGTGCCCCGGCCGCTGTGGCCGCGTTGCGGCGCATGGACACGCCGTCGATGCCAACCACCGGATACGCCCCGGCCGCGATGAGACCACGCAGGGCGAACTGGCCGATGACGCCGAGGCCGAGTACCGCGGACGAGCGGCCGAGCGTCAGCCCGGTGCGAATGGCCGCACCGAGGCCGTAGCGGGCGACGCACGCATAGGCGGCTGCCGCCGGGTCGGCTCCTGTCGGCAGCCGCCACAGCCGGCCGCGTTCGTGGCCGATCGTCAGCAGTTCGTGCGAGGCGTGGTTGCCGGGGTAGCCGATCGCGTCGCCCGGCTGCCAACCGCCGGGCACGTCCTTGCCGACGGCGACCACCTCACCCGCGGCGCTGTAGCCGGGGCGGAAGGGGAATTTCCAGTCGGTGAGGTTCGGGTCCTTGAGCCACTGGTGAGTGCCGGTGTAGACGGCCAGTTCGGTGCCTGCGCTGACGGCACTGACTGCGGTACGGACGAGGATTTGGTTCGCCGTTGGATCGGGCAGTTCGACCTCGCGCACGGCGACCTTGAACGGCTCGACAACGACGGCTTGACGCGCTTTCATCGGAATCCTTGTGCGGCGGCAATGCGCGAGTCGAGAAAGTCGAGCAACCGCCGCTTCGGCTCGCGGAGCTCGCGCGCCGACCCTGCACGACCTACAGTTCTTCCTTCAGCCCGCTCGTGTCGCGCTTGTAGAGCGGCAGGTGTCGGTAGTACACCTCCAAAGTCAGCAGCGATAGGCATGTCGCGGTCAGTCGGCCGCCGGCTGTGCCGGTCAGCGTCTTATCGGGCACCCAGGAACCCTTGGCCGGTGTCGTCGAGTTGTCCTGGGTATTGATGAGCAGGTCGCGCATCTTCGGGTTCCACACCTTGTCCCAGTCGTCGCCGCCGAAGAAGTGGACCACCT
>CAZNSL010000023.1:12123-15944 GCA_964574975.1 uncultured Alcaligenaceae bacterium
AGTAATAGTAGATGTTCTCGTACGACTTCCGCGGCGGGTTCTTCTTGAGGTTCTCGACGCCGGAGACCAGCTTCGGATTCTTCGGCCCCCAACCGAGGTACTCGCGGCACAACAGGCCCACGGCCGTCATCGGCCCCGTGGCCCCAGGACCGGTGTAGCCGTAGGCAGCACCTTCCTGCGTTTGCACCGTGTCGAGGAAGTTGCCCACCTTGTACAGCGATTCGCGCGGCACGTTGAAGCCGGCGAGTTGGCCCGACTTCAGGCATTGCAGGCACCAACCGGTGACCGACGTGTCGCCTTTCTCGCCCGGCGTGTAGCGGAAGCCGCCGATCGAGTGCTGTGCTTTGACCAGATAGTCGAGGCCGAACTGTGCGGCTTTCTTCAGCAGCGGGTCTTGCGTCATGCCGTAGGCTTCGCACAGGGCCATCGTGGCGATGGCGTGGCCGTACATGTCCTTGGTGCCGAAGCTGCCGTTGGCTCGCAGCTTGCCTTTGATGTAGTTCAGGCCGTACTCGACGGTCTTGGCGTATGTCCCTTTCTCGCCCGGTTTCGGCTTGTGGGTCTCGCCGGCGGCCAGGAACGGCAGAAGGGCCAGCCCGGTGCCGGCCACGGAGTCGTTGACCGTGCCGTCGATGTCCCAACGGCCGTCGTTCTTCTGCATCCGCGCCAGCCACTGCAACCCTTTGGCGACGGCCGCCTCGCTGGCCGTGTTGCCGCCACCCTCTTGCACCATCTTTTGCCGGGTCGCGCCGCTGCGGCCGCCGAACGCCATGCCGGGCAACATTCGCCCGCCCATGAAGCCGCCCTGGTCGCCGAACATCGCGGCCGCACCGGGTGTCATGCTCTCGGCTCCGCCGCCCTGGCCGCCGCCGAAACCGGGCGGCGGCGGAATCGTCTGCGCCGGCCCTTCCGGTGCGCCGACGATGCCGACCGGCTCGTCCGGCTTGAACTGGCCGGGCACGGATACATTCTCGATGCGGTCGAGGTTGTAGTTGGTCTCCTTCGCCGGGTCGAGGCCGACATCGGTGTTCTCGAAGTTCTGCTTCTCGGTCGGCGCGTCCTCGACCTTGGTTTCGATGACCAGGCTCTCCGGCGACGGAACGGTGACTTCCTTGTGGCGCGATGCGACGAAAAGGAAGAGAGCCATGAAGGCCAGGTGCATGCCGCCGGAAATCACCCAGGCCGGCACCTCGCGGCGCATGAAGCGCTCATCTTCGCCTTCACGGGCGATGGCGATCTGCCGGACGTAGACGCTCGCAGCCGCGGGCGCGGACCGGCCGTTGTTGGGTTGCGTGTCTTGCGGTGCGGAAGCCATCGGTGTTGCCCTCGTGCCCGGCAGTTGCATTGTATCGGCTCAGTTCAGCGACGGGCTCCCGCCGAATGGGTCGCGGCTCTCGGGCGGTACGAAGCCCGAGTCCGACAACCTCGTTCGTTCGCGTAGCCGGCGGAGTCGCTCGCGGGCTGCAAGGTCGTCTCGGCGAAACCACCACCACAGGCCGCCCGCCACGACAGCTGCCGCCCCGATCATGACGACCATGCCGGCCAGCGCCGAGGAGGACACATCCCAGAACGAACCACCGACAGGCCGCGTTGCCTCGGCCGGCCGCACGACCCGTAGCGACTTGGCGATGACGAATGGCGCGTCGCGCAACACCTCGCGGCCGCCGGGGCGAGGCACGTCGCGCGAGCCGTACCGGTAGCGCTTGAATAGGTAGCCTTCCGTCTCGACGGCGGGCATGTCGCGGCGGTAGCCCTTCGCCTCGAAAGGTGTCAGCCCGTCAGGCAGCTCGCTGAAGACGACGCACCAGGGGTTGTTGCCGGCGTCCTCGGCGTCGAAGATCCAGCCCTCGTACATGATCGTCAGACCCTGCGCGTCGTCCCGAAGGCCGGGCGGCGGGTCGTAGCCGCGGAGGAGGCCGAGGTAGCCAGCGATGTGGATCAGGTTGCCGCGATAGTGGTCGCGGTCGTTGCCGAAGGCCTGATAGAACTTGATGTTGCGCGCCGCGGCCCGGCGCAGCAGGTCGGCCGGTAGCCGGCGGGCGTGCAGGAACAACTCTTCGTAACACTGGGCCTCGTAACGATTTTGGGCGGCGTTCTGGATCGGCAGGTTGTCCTCGACGTAACGCAGCAGGTCGGAGTTGAAGTACGGGTTCGGCTCGACGGGGAACGTGGCCGGATCGTCCGGCGGGTGCAACGGGCCACGCTCGCCGGCCGGCGGCTGCGCGGCCAGCGCCGCCGCCACAGTCAGAATTCCGGCGATCGACGGGAGCCGAGGCATATGAGAGAAGTCCTCGTGGGGTCACGGGTTAGACGCGCCCGGAGGCGGTAGGTTCCGACATCCACCGCAGTCGTTGGTGGTTCGAAACCGGCCAGATTCGTCTTTCGTTGCACGGTATCGAGGACACCGGTCGTGCAAGGAAATTGCGTTGCATGCAACGAATGCAACGAATTCGGCCTCTTGCCCTCGATATCGCTCCTAGTGTTCCGGGAGCGGGGCACATCCATATTACCGGCCCAGGTCCGGTGGCGGGGCGAAACCGACCTGCCGGTAGCCGGCCAGCAAGCACTGGTCCATCACTTGTACGAGCCGGTCGTACTTTAGCTTGCCCTCGGCCTCGATCTTGATTGTGTCCTTATTATCGCCGGCCGCGCGCAACTTTTTGAGGACCGCGCCAAGCGTGCGGAACTTCTCGACGGGCGTCTCGCCGGGAATGGGAGTCGTCGTCGCCTTCTCGATGACTTTGATCTCGGTAGCCTCACCCGCAGCACTCGCGGCGATGGACACGGTCACGTCGCTGGACGTGTCGAGGTCCTCCGAGTTCTTCGTCGTATCGATTTGCGATGGGTCTTGCGCTCGGGCCTCACCAGCCTTGGGCAACATCATGTCGAGCTGTCCCTCGGTGACGTTGGCCGCCTGAAACGTCGTCACGAAGAACGCGAGCAACTGGAACGACATGTCGAGCATCGGCGTGATCGGCAGCACGATCTCGATCGGATCGTCGTTCGGGCGGCGGCGCGTGCGACTCACGATCTGACCTCCGACTGGTCCGCCCGGAGTTGCATGTGCCGCAGGCCGGTCTGCTGGCACTGCCGCATGACGCGGTAGACCTTCTCGAAGCTGACGTTGCGGTCGGCCCGAATGATGACGAGCGTCTTTACGTCGGTCTGGCCCTTCGCGGCCGCCCGTCGCCGGGCGGGTTCGTACACCTCGTGACGGAGGAAGGTCAAGATGGCCTCGTCGGTCGTCATCGGCGGCTTGCCCAGGATGCGCATGGCCCCCTCCGCGTCGATGCCGATGTGGACGACATCCGGCCCAGTCTCGGCGATGGGCTTTGCCTGTTGCGACATCGGCAGCTTGATGGAATCGTCGGCCTCCTGCATGGCGAAGTTGGCGCACATCATGAAGAACATGACGAGTTGTAGCACGAGGTCGAGCAGCGGAACCAGGTTCGGTTCGGCGCTCGTATCGTTGCTCGTGGGACCGTGGGACATGGGATGACCGGATTGGAAATCTCAGATATCAGATTCACTTGGTCGGTACGGTCGTCGTGGCCGGTGGGCGCAGTTCGCCGCCGGTAGTGGGTGTCGGCGGGGTCGTAGCCGCCGGCTTCTTCGAGTTGTGGTACATCTGCGTCAACAGGTCGTCGGCGATATTCGATGTATCCATGGCGATCCGCGTGATGCGGTTGCGGAAGAAGGCGTTGAAGAACAGGCCCGGCACGGCGATGCCGATGCCGAACATGGTGATGACCAGCGCGTGCGAGATGCCGTCGGCGAGGCGAGCCGAGTCGATCTTGCCGCCGCGGGCCAGCTCCTTGAAC
>CAZNSL010000024.1:0-269 GCA_964574975.1 uncultured Alcaligenaceae bacterium
TAGACATGTCGTTGAAATAGGGATTGACCTATTCGTCAGGCCATTCCGGAGCGGAAGCCAGGGTGGAATATAGTTCGTTTCGACCATCGTCAGTCGGCACGTGCGTACCGTCTAACGGTATACTCTCGACCCCCGTTCGATTTGTGAACTAAGCTGGGGTCAGAATTGCACCCATTTCGTGCAACGACTTCGGGAGTCGCCGGTGTCCGAACTCGTACATGCGTCGGTCAATCCTTTCGCACCGACGAAATCGCAACACGCAGCCCCAG
>CAZNSL010000024.1:279-15788 GCA_964574975.1 uncultured Alcaligenaceae bacterium
ACAGTTGCGCCAGCTATCGCTCCATCGTTACCCGGATACGAACTGCTCGGCGAACTGGGCCGCGGTGGTATGGGCGTCGTCTACAAGGCCCGCGACGCGCTGTTGCAGCGCGACGTGGCCGTCAAGATGGTCTTGGCCGGTGGATTCGCAAGTCCGTCCTCGATGCGACGGTTCCGCGTCGAGGCGGCGGCCGTGGCCCGGCTTCAGCACCCGAACATCGTCCAGGTCTACGAGGTGGGTGAGTCGAGCGGTCCCGGCTTCGAGCCGCGGATGCCATTCTTTGCAATGGAGTTTGTCGCTGGCGGCACTTTGCACGCGAGACTCGACGATCGGCCGCAACCGCCGCGTGCCACAGCGCAATTCGTCCAGGTACTCGCCCGCGCCGTCCACTTCGCCCACCAACATGGCGTATTGCACCGCGATCTCAAGCCGGCAAACGTCCTGCTCGCGCCGGCCAGATCACCGACCACCGAAGCGGAGCGATTGTACGGTACACCGAAGATCACCGATTTCGGTCTCGCCAAACGCATGGACGAGGACGCTGGAACTGCCACAGCGACGCTTACGCTGATGGGAACACCGAGTTACATGGCCCCCGAGCAGACGTTCGCGCCGAACGAGCGCAATGTCGTCCTAGGGCCGACGGCCGACGTGTATGCCCTCGGAACGATCCTCTACGAAATGTTGACCGGCCGACCGCCGTTCCGCGGCGGATGCGCAGCGGAAACGCTTCTGCAACTGCAACTCCTCGACCCGGCCGCACCATCCCAGTGGCAGCCCGGCATCCCGCGCGACCTCGAATCGGTCGCGCTGAAGTGCCTCGAAAAAGACCCGGCCCGCCGCTATCCCACGGCCGAATGCCTTGCGGACGACCTCAAGCGTTTCCTGGACGGTGAACCGACGCGGGCGAGGCCGGTCGGTCTTGGCGAAAAGGCTGAGAAGTGGGCGAGACGCAACCCGGCCGTAGCCGGGCTTGCCGCTACGGTCTTAGCGACCGCGGTTGTCGGGTTCGTCGCCGTGTTCTACCAGTGGCGCGAGGCCGAGGCGGCGCGAACTGTGGCCGATCGTCGGGCCACGGCCGAGGTCGCCTCTCGCGCCCAGGCCGATGCCGATCGTGGCCGCGCAGAAGCAGCCCGTGAGGCCGCCGAGTCGTCGCTATACGCCAGCCACATCGCCCGTGCCCGCCTTCAATGGCAGGCCGGTAACGCCCAAGCCTCGGCCGACGCCCTCGCGTCGTGCCCGCCGGATCGCCGCGGCTGGGAATGGGCATACCTGACTGGCCGCCAGTTCGGCCAGTTGTGGCAGATCGAGACAGGCAACGCCGTCCACCGCGTCGCCTTCTCACCACGTGGCGACCGGCTCGCCGTTACGACCGGCATTCCGAGCTGCATCCCAAGTGCCGGGAGGCCTGCTACGTCACCGGGGAAGTGCCTCATCTACGACCTGACGACCGGCCGGGCCGTAGCGTCCGCGGCCGGATTGCCCGGTTCTTACCGTGAGCTGGGATTCTCGCCGGATGCTCGCCTCGTGGCGACCGTCGACGTAAACGGGCGCATCGCGGTCTACGATGCGGCGTCGGGCCGCTCGCTTTACGACTTCCCCAGTTCGTGGTGTCACTCCGCGTTCGCGTTCTCGCAGGATGGCGCGACGCTCGCAGCCCTGACTCCGACCGGTGACATCGAACTCCGTGACGCAATTTCTGGCAAAGTACGTCGGACGCAATCGCCTACGGAGCGTGCAGTGGTAACGTCCGTCCGCTTTCACCCGTCCGGTAAGCTGGTCGTTGGTTGCCGGTCGCGGAACGACGCCCACTGCTGGCTCGAAGTGTACGACCACTCCAGTGGTGCGATCCTACGGAGAGTGGCCGATGTTCCGGACGGCCCGATCAGCCCCTGCGGCTGGAAACTCATCGCGTACAACCCGGCTGGCTACTGCGAGATTTGGGCGATGCCGGCCGACTGGGCCGATGCCGGCCCGGAAGTTCCCGGCCGGCTGTTGCATCGCTTGCGCGCAACGGACATCGTGTCGACGCCGGGAGTGTTCAGCCCGGACGGCCGTTCGGTCGCCACCGGCGGCTCCGACGGCGCGGTGAGGCTGTGGGACGTGACGGACGGCAGCGAGGAGGCCGTCTTCCGCGGCAGTGGAACTCCCGTGACTAGCGTCGCCTTCAATGCCGATGGCACGCAACTCGCGGCGGCCTACGAGTATTTGAGCCTCGTGACGGTCTGGGACCGCACCCGCCATCCGGATCGCGGCACGTTTGCCGTTCCGGGTGGTTTCATCGAGGGCGTCGGCTTCACTGCCGGCGGCACTTGCGTCGCTTCGTTGTCCCGGCACCCGAACGCACTCGACGAGTACGACAGCGCGAGCGGAGCGATCGTGCGTCGCACTCTCGTCGACTTCCACCCCGGGTGGGTGTCGCCCTCGAGTCGGGCTGCGTTCGCGACCGGAATTGTCGCCTGCGTCAGCCGCAGCCGGCCCAATGCCGTCGCACTCTACGACACGACAGACTTCGTACGCCCGCCGCGGTATTTTGCCGGGACGTCCCACGACCTCAGCCACGTCGCCTTGAGCGCGAATGGCCGCCGGGTCGCCGCGGCCGGGCCGCAGGCATCGCCCGGGATGCCGGGCGAGTTATTTGCCTGGGACGCGAGCGGCACGGAACTGGTGCGCGCGATCGATCCGTCGATCCGCTACCAATCGGTCGCACTCAGCGCCGACGGCCGTTGGCTTGCCGCCGGCGGCTCGTGGTCGAACGGCGCGGCGAAGTCGTTCGTGCAACTGTACGACCTAGCGGAAACGTCTCGCCCGCCCCGAAAGTTGTGCGACAAGGGCATCGGAAGACTGTGTGCCCTCGCCTTCAGCCGCGATGGGAAGCGGTTGGCCGCTGGCGGCAGCGAAGTGGTGCGAACGTGGGATTTGACCTTACCGTCGGACGAGCCAGTTCTGCACTCCCCGGCGAGCGAAATGATCTACGACTTGGCATTCAGTCCCGACGGACAGCGGCTGGCCGGGGCGGGTCGGGTTCACACCTTCATGTGGAACGCAACGAACGGCCTCGAAGTCGTCACGTTTCGCGGCGCGGCGAAAGCTGCTGGCGACCCCGGCGTGAATCCCAAGGTCGCCTTCAGTCCCGACGGCAAAAAACTCTTGCTCGGCAACTGGGACGGGTCGCTGAGCCTGTTCGACGCCGAACTGCCGACGGACGCCACGCGGCCGACCCTTTACGCGGCACAGCGCCGGAGGGCGGTCGACTGGCACGTTCGCCGCCTGTTCGCGTTGGTCGAAAATGGTCGTAGTATCGAGGCGGACTTCCACGCTCGTGCCCTTGCGGGCCAAACGCTGGTTGGGCCGTGCAACAACGCATTGGGCGAGTACCACGCCCGACTCGGCCAATTCGCGGAAGCCTTGCCGTACTTCGCTCAATTCGCCGCGTCCGACGACTCCGGCATGGCAGCCGATCGGTATCTCACGCTCAAGCTGGCTGTCGACGGTTTCGAAGCGTATCGAGCCGCGGCGTCCGAACTCGTGCGCCACTTCGACGGTCGGATTTCGGGCATCGAGGCGCACCGCGTGAGTATCATGGCGGCACTGGCCAGCGGCGTCGACTCTGAGCCACTCGACCGACTTTCTCGACTCGCATTCGATACGACCAATGGTTTCCGCTGTGCCCGCATCGGCCGGGCGCTGGCGCTTGTGCGTCTCGATCGGCCGGCTGAGGCCATCGAAATGGTCGCGCCGGCCTTTGGCCCGTTCCCGGGCGACGCAATGGATCATGTATGGTCGCTCCTGGCGTACTACGTCGACGCACTGGCACGCAAGGCCGTTTCTGATCCCTCCGCCGCGGCGGCGCGTGCGCGGGCCGAAGCCTACCACACGGCACACGAGCCGAAGGACTTTCTCGGCGGCTTCTGGAACCAGTGGCTGGCCGGCCGACTGCTCCGCGACGAACTGGCCCGATAGATTGTCCCCGATGTGCCCACTGGGGAGACTGGGACCATGCTCCGCATCGCCATTCTGCTGGCAGTCGTCGCCGTGTTGCCCGCCGTCGTTCCTGCGACACCCAGAGGCCGTTCCGTCGTCTTTGCGCGTCGCGGGATGGTTGCGAGCGCGCATCCATTGGCCACGCAAATCGGACTCGACGTACTGAAGTCCGGCGGCAGCGCCGTGGATGCGGCGGTCGCCGCGAACGCGGCCCTGGGCTTGATGGAGCCAACGAGTTGCGGCGTCGGCGGCGACTTGTATGCCCTCGTCTGGGACGCGAAGGCGAAGACTCTGACCGCGCTCAATGCTAGCGGGCGCGCTCCATTTCGGGCGACGCACGTGGTGTTTGCAGCGAAGGGCTTGTCGGAAATCCCCGAGCGTGGCCCGCTCAGTTGGTCCGTCCCGGGTTGCGTCGATGGCTGGGCCGAGTTGTTGAAGCGATACGGCCGCAAGTCGCTCGGCGAATTGCTTGCCCCGACGATTCGTTACGCTGACGAGGGCGTACCTATTCCGGAGCGGATAGCGGCGGCTTGGGCGTCATCGGCTCGGCTGCTGCGCGACGATGTGGGCTGCTCGGCCGTATTCTTGCCGAACGGCCGTGCCCCCCGGGCCGGCGAGCCGTTCCGAAACCCGGCCCTTGCCCGCACCTACCTGCTATTGGCCGAGAAGGGCCGTGACGGCTTCTACCGCGGCCCGGTCGCTACGGATCTCGTCGCGCTGTCCGATAGGGTCGGCGGCTTGTTTTCCCGACGAGACTTCGACGAGCATTCTTCGACCTGGGTCGAACCAGTCTCGACGCAGTATCGCGGTTACGACGTGTGGGAGATTCCGCCTCCGGGGCAGGGCATTGCGACGTTACAAATGCTCAACATACTCGAAGGCTACGACCTCAAGAAGCTCGGGCCAGATTCAGCCGACTACTGGCACTTGTTCCTGGAAGCGAAGAAACTCGCCTTCGCGGATCGGGCCAAATACTACGCCGACCCCGCGTTCGCTAAGGTGCCTGTCGCAGGGCTGATCGCCAAGCCGTACGCCGAGGCCCGCCGCAAGTCGATCGACCCGAAGGTGGCCCGCGTCGATGTCGAACCGGGCGACCCGAAGTTATCGCACGCAGAGACAACGTATCTGTGTACCGTTGACGCCGACCGCAACTGTTGTTCGCTGATTCAGAGCAATTACATGGGCTTCGGCTCCGGGCTGGCGTCTGCGGAGTTCGGCTTCGGAATACAGAACCGCGGCTGTCTTTTCGCACTCGATGCTGCTCACGCGAACGCACTGGAGCCGGGCAAACGACCGTTCCACACGATCATTCCCGGCTTCGTCAGCGAGAAGGGCGAACCGCGTTTCGTTTTCGGTGTGATGGGCGGCGACATGCAACCGCAGGGACAGGTCGAGGTGTTGGTGAACCGCATCGACTTTGGCATGACTGTCCAAGCCGCCGGCGACGCGCCGCGGTTGGAGCACACCGGCCATGCCACGCCGACCGGGAAACCGGCCGCGAAGGACGGTGGCACAGTATTGGCCGAGGCGGGATTCTCGGACGCCGTGCTGGATGAGTTGCGTCGCCGCGGGCACGTCGTCAAGCGCGTGGCCGTCAACGGTGGCGGCTACCAGGGTATCTGGATCGACAAAGTCACAGACGTACTGCATGGGGCGACCGAATCGCGCAAGGACGGTTGTGCGGCGGGATACTGATCATTGCCGCAGCGACACTGCCCCGCGGGCCGCGAGCCAGTCCTTCATGAACACCAAGCACTCGTCGTACGCCGCTGGGCCGCAGACGACCGACCCACGCAAGTAGTTCCACGATCGCCCTGCCGCGTTCGTCTGCGACACACCACCGCCAGGGATTGGAGCGTATTTCGCATTTAGCCGCGCCGGGCCGACATTGACGACCAAATACTTCGTGGCGGTCATCGGCACCAGTACTAATCCGATTTTCAGCGCTTCAGCGCGGTTGGCTTCGACTTCCGCCTGGTGGAGATCGACGCGGCTTACGAACGCCTTCGGCATCGCTGTCCCCTCGCTACAAACCGACCGTTCGCCATTCCGTAAGGTTGTGTTCGTGCGGTATCCTACGCCTAAAGGGTGCGAGCAACGACCTGTATTTTTGCGGGGGCGGTCATGGCGGGGGGCGTGCGACACGCCGTGGCGGCGCGGCTGCTGATGCGGCACCGCACGGCCCTGTATGCTTTCATCCTCGCGGCCGTGCGCAATCACGCCGATGCGGAGGACATTCTGCAAACGGTATCGGTCGCCGTCATCGAGTCGATCGACCAGTTGCAGCAC
Organism: uncultured Alcaligenaceae bacterium; assembly: GCA_964574975.1. Classification (GTDB taxonomy): domain Bacteria; phylum Planctomycetota; class Planctomycetia; order Gemmatales; family Gemmataceae; genus JAXMAS01. The sequence goes on from CAZNSL010000024.1 coordinate 6,553, forward strand.
GAGTCGGGTTTTCTACCTTGGGCGCGCGAGATTGCCCGCCGCCGTATGCTGGCCTTCCGACGCACCGGCCGTCGCGAACGTGCGTACGACCCGGAACTGATGCAACGACTCGCGGAAGCCGCCGAGCGCGTCGAGTCCGAGACCGCGAGCGACGATCGACGGGCGGCGTTGTTGGCTTGCCTCGCGGCGATTCCGGAGCGCAGCCGCAAGATGTTGGGCGAGCGGTACGCCGGCTGGAGCGCCGAATCACTTGCAGCCCGTTACGGGCGCAGCGTGCAAGGCATTTATGCTCTCATCAAGAGGGTCAAACAGACCCTGCGCGATTGCGTCGACCGCCGCCTGGCCCTGGAGGCCGACGAATGACACCCGACGATGTCGATAGATTGCAGTCGTATCTCGACGGTGGCTTAACCGATGGTACGGCACTCGAAGCACGGCTGAAAACTGAACCGGACTTGGCGGATGTCCTACTCCGACTGGCACACGACGATGCCGTACTACACGAGTGGGCGCAGGCCGAGGCGGGACCGATGCCGTCTGTGCAGCGTTTCGCCGCGCGAACCGGTAACCGCGCGGCGCGACTCGCCGGGTTGGCGGCAGTCGTCGCGGCCGCTCTAGGCATCTTGCCAGGCTCTAACACGACCCTAGCCCGACTCGAGGCATTGCAAGGTGAAGTGCGAGTTCGCGCTGGAGACGCCGATCGGCCGGCACGACCGGGCGAGCAACTCATCGCCGGGCAGCAGGTACGGACTGTCGGCCCGGATAGTTCGGCTGTCGTTCGCTACGGTGAGGCGGCCCGGCTCGAACTCGGGTCGGACACGCACATTCGGATTGGTGAGGCGGCCTGGCGAGTGTTCCTCAACGAAGGTGTGGTCGTCGCCGACGTGACTTCGGAACTCCGCGGCGGGCCGCTGGTTCTACGCACACCACACGCCGAGGCACTCGGACGGGGGCGCTTCCAGTTCTCTAGCGTCGCGGACGCTACCCTCGTCGAATCGGGTGGCACCGAACTGCGCTTGACGCGCACCAGTGACGGCCGGACGATTTCCGTCCCTCCAGATAGCTACGCGGTGGCGCGGCCGCGAGCAGAACCGTTTGCCCCTCACCGTTTGCCCTCGCGGTTGTCGTCGGCCCGTTTCGTCATCCCAGAGGCAGCGTTTGCCGTTGCGTATTCGCCGGAAGGCCGGTGGCTGGCGACTGGCGGCCCGGGTGGGACGGTCAAACTCTGGGAGGCTGGTGATGGTCAACCAGTCAGAACCCTGCCGCCCGCCAAAAGGGCGGTGCGTGCCCTGCGCTTTTCGCCCGACGGCCGCTACCTTGCGTTTCCCGGCGACGAGCGTACCGTGCGGCTTTACGGCGTCGGCTCAGAAGCAATGGTCTCGTTGACGCGGCCAACCGGGCGTGGTGAGACGATTGCGTTCGCTTTTTCCGGTAGTGGCCAGTCGCTCGTGACGCTGACCCGGTTGCGTCACGCGACGGAAGTTCAGCGTTGGGATGTGGCCGCGCGCGACGCCGCAAACCCCGTGGTCTACGCGGGCCGACTGACGGATGTCGCTCACGATCCCAAGACGAGGGCGTTCGCTGTCGCCGGGATCGATGATTTCGTCACCGTTCTCAACGGTGACGGAACATTGCGGTCGTTGTGGCGGGCCGACCAGTCCGAAGTGCGTGCCATCGCCTATTCACCCAACGGTCGGCATATCGCCACGGCCGGCGCTGACGCGACCATCAAACTGTGGGACGCCACGACCGGAGCACTGATCGGCACGCTGATCGGGCATTTGCGAGCCGTGACCGCCGTCGCATATTCACCGGATGGGAAAGTGCTTGCCAGCGTCGGCGACGGCAGCGTGAAGTTGTGGGACTTGGCAACCGGGGCTGAGACGACGACGATCCGTGGGCCTCGGCACGCTGTCGTGGCGCTGGCGTTCTCGCACGACGGGCACCGACTGGCGACGGCCGGTAGCGACAAAACGGTTCGCGTGTGGGATCTGACGCGGTAGCGGAAGCCGAACGCACTTCATCGGCGGTTCGGTAGCCCGAGTTGAAGGAGTTCCCCCGCGAAGTTGGGTCGGTCGCCAGTCCAACCGCCGACCTGCCCGCCGCCACCGCCCACACCTGTTGCAAGCCCGCGCGTCAGGACCCACCAGCAGAAGTAGCATTGGTTCGAGGTCGCCCCAGGTAGGGCGTTCGGGTCCCGCGACAAGATTTCGTCGCGCACCGCCAACAGACCGTCGCGGAACACCTTGCCGACGTACGGGTGCTTTCTCGCCTGCCGCACGACGGTGGCCACGTCGTCGCGGTAGATATTGCCAATGGTCAACTGATCGAGGTCCGACGCGAAGCCACAACAGGGCTTCACGTCGCCCTTCGGCGTCACGATCAAGGCTTGACCCGGTCCCTCACAATAGTCTTCAGGAAACCACGTGCCGTCCCAGCCACCGGCCAGCCGTTCCGCGCGTTCGACGGGGGCAAGGTGGTTCCAGTTGAGCGTCATCGTCAGTTCGTCGCTGACGAGGAGGTGCTTGCCCAGGACCGGCGACCAGTCGAGAACGCCGCCGAGAGCGTCGGCCAAATCGCGTACTGGCTCCAAGCCGGCCTCGGGCGAACGGCTGGCGTACGACAGGCTGACGATCGTGTCGCGTCCAAACACACGGCGTGCGGTGCGGCAGAATTCGGCGAGCCGATCCGTATGGCGAACGCCATGAAACTTGTCCACGCTCAGGCCGAGTTTGCCCGAGTAGCCGGTCGAGGCCAGATCGCCCAGGACGCGGTCGAGGTGTGCCGCGTCCGTGTGCCATAGCCCGTTGGTCATGACTTTGTCGAATTGGAACTCGAGTTCGACCGCCCGACGGCTGAGCGACTTTAGGAATTCTGGATACAGAAACGGTTCGCCTCCGGTGAACGCGACGCGGTCGATGCCGTAGGCACGAGCGCTTTCGAGGAAGCGAATAGCCGTGGGGATGTCGAGCCGGTCGGGCCACTCAATGGGAACGCAGCAGTGCGGGCAGTCTAGGTTACACTGGTAGGTACCGGAGAACGATAAGTAGCGAGGGCGGAACGTGCGTCGCATGAGGTGATTGTACGTGCTCGGCACCAGCCGCCGTGGTCCGGCACGCCCGGCCGTTAGGCAGTCGAGTCTCATTCGTCCCTTCGGTATGAGCATGCGGGCCAATTTCTCCTTGTGACTGGTCCTCGCGGTTGGCACAATCACTATGGCACGGCTACTCACGGATTGTGGGCCGTGGGTCTATTGGAGGCGAGCGGATGACCAGGATGTGCCGACAATTCGGGTTGTTCGTCGTGACTGTCGGGTTGTCCACGGCCGCTGTCTGGCAAGCCGCTGCGCAACCGGTTCCCAATGTTCCCCGATTCCCATTCGGCAAGGCCGTGGAACAGTCCAAGGCGTACGAGGGCGTCAGTCTGCCGATCGACCGCGAGGCGAAGCGACTCTTGCAAGCGGCGCAGGATTACATCAAGAGGAAGGAATGGCGCGTTGCCGCCGAGTGCCTGCAGTCGCTCCTGGACGCACGCGAGGACACGTTTTTCGAGGCCGACGACGACACTGCGAAGGGGCCAAAGCAACTCATCAGTGTCCGTAAGGAGGCGAGCCGGCTCATCGGCGAGTTGCCGCCGGAAGGATTGGAGTTCTACCAGGTGCAGTACGGTCAGGCCGCGGAAGCCAAACTCCAGGAGGCACTCGATAAGCACGACGCCGCCGCGCTAGCCGATGTGTCGCTCAAATACCTGCACACCAAGGCCGGGGCCGAGGCGACCGCGCTGTTGGGCAGCTACCACCTCGACCAGGGCAACTACCTAATGGCCTCCCTCGGCTTCGAGCGGTTGCTCGCCCGATCCGATGCCGACAAGCTGTCGGCCAAGACGTTATTCAAGGCTGCCCTGGCCTATCGCCGCGCCGGCGACCTCGAAAACTCGGAGAAGGTCTGGAAGCGTCTGACCGACAAGGCCGGCACGGCATCTCTGGCGTTTGGCAACCGGAAGTACACTGTCGAGCAACTCCGCCGGGAGGCTGAGCGGCCGGTTCCGCTCGTTGCCCTGGCCGGGTTCAGCGACTGGCCCGTGTTCCGAGGCGGCCCTGCCCGCAATTCCCAGGGCGTCGGCGGTACCGCGTTCCTGGAGCCGCGCTGGCAGGTGCCGATGCGCATCGACGAGTCGACGCCGGACCTCGGAAAGGAAGATCTCGACGCGACCGTTTGGGTGGAGTCAAAGCTCAAGGCGGCATTTGACGGCTTGAAGGAGAAGCCGAAGTTGCCGGCCTTTTTCCCGGTCGCCGCCAACGGCAAACTCGTTTACCGCACTTACGACGGCGTGTACTCGGTTCAGCTCAAGGACCAGGACACGGCCGGCGGACGGGTGCGCGCCGGCGAACTCGTCTGGCGATCCGGCACGGTCGGGGGGTTACACGGGCTTGCCCGTGTCCCCGGTCGGCGCTCCGAACTCGAGCGGTGGCTGAACGGCTACAACGCCTCGAAGATCAACGCACACGGCGTGCTATTCGAGAACTCTGTCGTCGGCACGCTCAGCCACGACAACCAACGCGTCTATTACGTCGACGACGTGGCTGTGGCTCCGTACCCACAGACGCAGTTGAATGGCGTATTCGTCGCCGGAGCCGCCCCGCAGAACTTCGGCGAACTGGACTCTGCCGTTAATGGTAGCCGGCTGGTCGCACTCGAACTCGAATCCGGCAAGTCGGTTTGGACTCTCGGTGAGGCGGAGCCGGCCAACACTGGGCCGGCTGCTCCTAACCGCGATCCAAAGGACGGCGTCGCGTCGGTCGGACAGTTAGCCCAGTGCCACTTCCTGGGGCCGCCTCTGCCGCTCGGCGGCAAGCTCTACCTACTGATCGAACTCTCGGGCGAATTCCGCTTGCTGTGCCTCGACCCGTCTCGACCGGACGACAAGGGGTTCCCCGAACTCGTTTGGCAGCAGGGCCTGGGTACGCCGGCCAAGCGCCTCCTCCAGGACCCGGCGCGACGGATGCAGGCCGTCCACCTGGCGTACGCGGACGGCGTGTTAGTCGTGCCGACGCACTCCGGCGTCGTCCTCGGTGTGGACCTCCTCGCGCACGGCCTCGTGTGGAAGTACGCCTACCTCGACGCCCCACCGCCGGAAGATATTCCAGTCGTTCGCTTCGGGCGAGTGCGTCCGATGACCGCAACTACGATCCAGGTGCCTGAAAACCGCTGGCGCACGTCCGCTCCGGTCATCGCCGATGGCAAGGTCGTGTTCACCGCACACGACGCGAAACACCTCCACTGCGTCAACCTTCGCGACGGCAAGCTCGTCTGGAAAATCGACCGTCACGAGGACGACTTGTACCTGGCCGGCGTGTTCACCGGGAAGGCCGTCGTCGTCGGCAAGCGCAAGGTGAGGGCGTACGACATGGAGAAACTTGCCCGGTCACCAGCCAAAGTCGAACCTGCGTGGGAGCTGGAAACCGGCGGTCTCCCCTCAGGACAGGGAGTTGCCAGCGACGACGTGTATTTCCTGCCGCTCGCGTCCACGGGCGACGCGAACCAGCCGGGGCCAGGCATCCTCGCCATCAATGTCCAGACAGGCAAGCCGGTCTCGGTGCCGGCCCGACGCAAACAGGAATTGCCCGGCAACCTACTTTTCGTCGAGGGCGACATCGTTTCGCAGACGGCCACCGCCGTCGCCGCCTACCCGCAGGAGGCACTGAAGAGGGCCGAGATTACGCGCCGCCTCAAGGACAACCCGCGCGACCCGATCGGCCTGGCCGAACGCGGCGAGTTGCTTCTGTACGCCGGCAAGATGCCCGAGGCGATCGACGACTTACGGGCGGCACTGGCGTTAAACCCGCCGCCGGATGCCCGCGCGAAGGCCCGCGGTAAGCTGTACGAGGCGCTCGCCGAATTGTTCCAAAACGACTTCGTTGCGGCCGAGAGGTTCGTGGACGAGTTCCAGGCGTTGACGAAGCCAGAAATCCCGGCCGACGCTGACGCGCTAGCGAAAGCGAAACTGGCTGAGGAGTACACGCGGCGGTCCGACAACTTCCTGAGCCTCGTCGGCCGCGGTCGGGAAAAGCAGGGTCGCGTCCTCGACGCTCTGGCGGCCTACGAGGAGTTGGGCACCCGCGAGGATCCGGCACGACACGTGACCGTTGTGGACGAGCCGAACGCCAGCGCTCGCCGGGACGTGCTGGCGCGCGGGCGAATCAAATCGCTCTACGACCGCGCGACGCCGGAGCAGCGGAAGCAACTCGAAGCGCGGCTGTCGGAACGGTTCCGCGCCGTTTCGGGTGGCAGTGTCGTCGATCTCAAGAAGTTCATCGACGTGATCGGCACCTTCAGCCGTGCCGGCCGCGAGGCCCAGTTACACCTCGCCGAGCGCTACCTCGCCAGCGGCAGTTCCGAGGACTTAGCCGAGGCCGAGAAGAACCTACTGGGCCTTTGTACCTCCACCGAGGTTCGGCGGAACGAGCCGACCGTCGCAGCGCGGGCGCTCGATGCGATGGCCCGCGTTTACATCAAGCGCGAACTCTTCGAGGATGCCGTCGGCCTCATCAAGCAGCTCGGAACCGAATTCGGTTCCGTCTCGCTGAAGGACGGCCGCACTGGCGCGGACCTGCTCGCCGAATTGTACACCGACAAGCGGTTCCTACCCTACCTGGAACAGGCCGGGCTGAACTGGCGCGGAGCGTTTCGCGCATACGAATCGCCTGGCGCGATCGCCCCGCGCGAGTCTTCGCTCACGCTCGAGCCAGAAGGCGCGACCTTGCCGTTCTACCAGCGCCATCGCCTGGTCCTCGACACGTCCGGCAACGGCCCGTGGAAGCTGTCGCTGCGCGATCGGTTGAGCGGCGAGGAGAAATGTTCGTGGGGCGGGCTGTCGCGGGCGCAATATTTTCTCAATCGCAGCAGCAGCAGCGCGCCGCTACGTTTCGCGTTTGCCCGAGGCCACGTCCTGATCCTGCAACTGGCCAATATGGTCTATGCCTTCGACCTCGCCGAAGGTAGTGGCCACGAGCTATGGAAGTACAACCTCCTCGGCGGCCGCTCGTACGATGCGACGACGCTCGGTCAGATCCAACTCGACGAACATGGGGAACTCGTGGTCACGCAGAGTACGGGCGTCAAGGAACGGGTCGGGCAGGTCGCCGTTTTTGAGCCGGGTCTGGTTTGCCTCCAGACCGATCGCGGACTGGTCGCCGTCGACCCGCGAAAGACCGACGGGCGCACCGACGGGCCTGTTGAACTCTGGCGGCGCTCGGACGTGACCACCAACAAGTCCCACGCCTTCGGCGACGGCGAGTACGTCTTTGCCGTCGAGACCGGCGACACTGGGACCACGACCGTACGGGCCTTCTCTGCGGCCGATGGCTCGCCAGTTGCCGTGCCTGACTTCGCGGGGCTTTTCGCGGTATCCAAACGGCTGCGCGTCATCGGTCGACAATTACTGGTCCAGGAAGACGACCGCGCCGGTGGCCGGGCACTGCGGCTGTACGACATCCCGACCGGTAAGGACGTGTGGCGTCAGCGCTTTGCTGCGGGCTCGGTCTTCGCCCGTAGCGAAGACCCGATGCTCACCGCCGTCGTCGAGCCGGATCGTACGGTCACGGTGCTGGACGTGAACGACGGCGAGGTGCAATTCAAGAGCCACCTCGAAGAGGACCACGCCGACAAGCTCAAGGATGTAACACTCCTCGCCGACCGCGAACGCGTGTACCTGGCCCTGGCCCGCACGCCCGACCCCGGGTTGAACTGGAGCCCGCTCGTTAGCTCCGGCATCCGCACGGTGCGCACCAATGGAGCGCTGTACGCCCTCAGTCGTGCGACCGGTAAGATCGAATGGGTCTGCCCCGAACTCAACCACCAAGTGCTGATCCTCGAGCAGGTTCGCGACCTGCCGCTACTCCTGCTGGCAGCGAACTTCCAGAAGATCTTCGACAACGGGGCTCAGCGCGACCAGGCATGGATGACCGCAGTCGATAAGCGCACTGGCAAACTGGTGTTCGACAGCCCCCTCGCACAGACATCGGCCTTCCACTCATTGAAGGCCGAACCTGCTAAGGGAACGATCGAACTAGTGCGGCCGGACTTGCGGATCACCTTTCGGGCCGAGCCGCCAGCCGCGATACCGTGAGGAATTGCCCGCTGACTCGTCGTACTCTCATACTCGCCGTGTGCGCGGCGGGTCGGTCGTGCGTTGGGAGATTGCAGTGATGACGCGGACCTTCGTCCTGAGTGTCGCCCTGGCCCTGGGTTTTACAGTGTGCGCGCGGTCGGACGAACTGCCACCCCGCGTTCGGGAAGCCGTCGATCGCGGCTTGAGGTACTTTGCCGACAATCAACACCGCGACGGCCACTGGGAGGCTAACGGCGGCCAGTACCCGACGGCGATGACGGCGTTGGCCGGCATGACCATGCTGATGGAAGGCTCGACGTTGCGCGAGGGCAAGTACGCCGACAACCTCCGCCGCGCCGTCGATTGGCTCATGGATCGGGCTCAGTCCAACGGCCTGATCGGCAACCCGAACAACGCCCAGGAGGCCGCCCGCTACATGTACGGTCACGGCTTCGGCCTGTTGTTCCTCTCGTCCGTCTACGGTGAGGAGGAGGAGGGCGATCGTCGCAAAAAGCTGGAACGGATCCTCACGAAGGCGGTCGAATTCACCGGCAAGGCACAAACCACGCGCGGCGGTTGGGGTTACGTCTCGGCCGCCGACGGCAGCGACTTCGACGAAGGATCGGTGACGATCACCCAACTCCAGGGCATCCGCGCCGCCCGCAACGCCGGCATCGTCGTGCCAAAGTCGATCCTCGATAAGGCAGTCAAGTACCTCAAGGACTCGACGACGCCGCGTGGTGGCGTCATCTACAGTTTGGCCCACGGCGGCGCGGCGGCCGGCGGCGAGCGCCCGCCACTGACGGCTGCCGCAGTGGCGTGTGCGTTCTCGGCCGGCGAGTACAAGTCGGAGTTGGCGGTCAAGTGGCTGGACTACTGCCGCCAGGCGATCCCGATCGGCCGTGGCCGGATCGGTCACGACGAGTACCTGCACTACTACTTCGCGCAGGCGATGTACGTTCTCGGCGACGCGGGCTTCGCCAAGCTGTTCCCGAAGCTACCGAAGGACGAACACCTGACCTGGACGAAGTACAAAGCGGGCATGTTCGACTACATCCTCGGTTCGCAGAACCGCGATGGCTCGTGGAGCGGCGGTTACATCGGTCAGGTGTTCACCACAGCGACCT
>CAZNSL010000025.1:0-13133 GCA_964574975.1 uncultured Alcaligenaceae bacterium
GTGGAGGCGAGCTTCTGCACGGATCCCGCGCAGGTGGTGAAGTCCAAGCTCAAGTACGTCATCATCCTCGACCACTCGGGGAGCAACCAGATCAACTTCAAGATGGACCCGGCCACGGGGCTGCCCGACCTCTCTGGCGGTTCCGTGGTCGCCGATCCCACCCTGGGTACGGATCCGCTGAAGAGCGCCCGTTACGGCGATCCCACCACTCCGGGATCTCTCCTGAACTTCCTGAATACGATGCCGCCCAACGAGGTCAGCAAGTGGCGACGAACGCCCTCGACGTGGACACGCGGGCCGACATCTACGCGCTGGGCGTGATCCTGTACGAACTGCTGACCGGCACGACGCCGCTGGAGCGGAAGCGACTGGCCGAAGCTGCGTGGGACGAGGTGCGGCGGCTGATCCGCGAGGAGGAGCCGCCGCGGCCCTCGACGCGGCTGAGTTCGTCGGACGCCCTGCCGAGCGTGGCCGCCCAGCGGCACATCGAACCGGCGGCGTTGAGCAAGCTGGTCCGCGGCGAGTTGGACTGGATCGCGATGCGGGCGCTGGACAAGGATCGCAACCGCCGCTACGCGACAGCGAACGCCTTCGCGGCCGACGTACGTCGCTACTTGGCCGACGAGCCAGTGGAGGCGTGCCCGCCGAGCACGGCGTACCGACTGCGCAAGTTTGCTCGCAAGCATCGCGGCTCGCTGGCCGCGGCGACGACGCTAATGGCGGTGCTGCTGGCGGCGGCGGGGGTGAGCCTGTGGTACGCGGACGCGGCGCGGCGGAGCGAGGTAACGGCGATCGCGGCGCGGAACGATTTGGCGACAGTGAACGACGAGTTGGAGGGCACGCTGGCCCGTAGCTTGGGACGGCCGCTCCATTTCGACAGGGATCTCAGTGAATCCGAATCGGAAGCCCTATGGGAGTTGGCGCAAGGGCAGGCCCGGCTCGGCCTCCGATTTTTGCAAGAGGCCATCCGTACACCCCTGACGACGACACAACTGAGGTGGCGATCCGAGCCTGCCCTGATTGCTGCCATCGGGTTAGACCCGGAGCGGCGGATACGGGCGAGTCGACTGGTGGTCGAGCGGCTCCAGGACCAGAGTCTAGACTATCGCCAGCGTGCCGACATTGCCCTTGTTGGCTTGGAAATCACAAGCCCCGAGGCTGGATCGAACGCGGCAATTACTGAAGCGCTATGGAGCGCGCTGGCAAAGGAACCGAATGAGGAGCTACTGAATACATGGAGCTTACAGTTTTCGTATCGAGTCAACTGTGTTCCGCCGGCATTCGCTGCCCAAATTCTTGGCGGCGCCTTCGCCAGGGGAGTAGCCTTTGACGACGATGTTGATCTGTTTCAGTTGACTGAGGGTCTAGCTCGCGTCGCCGACCGACTTTCGCCGGGCGATGCGGCATTGCTGCTCGCCGACGCCATCGCCAGACCATCGGCCGCCCAAGTGCGGAAAGTGTTGATCGACAACTTAGCATCCGTTACCAATAGGATGTCGCTGGATGAGGCCGCTCAAGTGTGCCGCAAAGCCACTCGGCACCTAGCCGACGCACTCGCAAGGGAGAAAGACGACTACTATCGCAAGCAACTGGCCCTGGGCCTAGCGCAGCTCGCCAGACGCCTGCCATCAGTCGAAGCCACTGAGCTACTAACCGATTCACTTGCCAAGGAAAGCAACGTTTATGCCCGATTCACGCTCGCCGAGTCCCTGATTCAATTCGCCGATCAAATGTCGTCGGAAGAAGCCGGCCAGGTTCGCGGCCGTTTCTTTCGGCTCCTCGCCGACGCGCTCACTAAGGAGAACGATGCGCACGTCCGCAAGTTCTTGGCGGAATTACTCGCTCGCCACGCGGGTCAATTGCCACCCCAGCAGGCTGCCCGGCAATGCAGCGATACCGCCCGGCTTCTTGCCGACGCGCTCGATAAGGCAACAGACCCAAGTGTCCGGCTTTACCTGGCCGAAGGCTTGTCGCATGTGACCACGAAATTGCCGCCAGACGCCGCTGCCAAGGTGTGCAGCGATTCTGCTCGGCTCCTCGCCGATACGCTCACCAAGGAAACGGAAAGGAATCCCTGGTCGCTGCATTTGACCACGGCAGGATTGGCACTACTCGCAGCCCGATTGCCGCAGGATGAGGCTGACCGAATATGCGGCGATGCGGCGCGTTTCCTCGCGGGCGCGCTCGTCAAGCAAACGCATGCGTCCAATCGGCGGAGATTGGTCCACGCAATGAAACATCTCACCGCAAGAATGTCTGGGAATGACGCAGTCCTTCTCCTCACCGACACCTTGACCAAGGAGAACGACCCCTACACTTTGCGGCTATTGGTCGAAGGGTTAGTGACTAACACTGGTCGCCACACAGCTAGCGAAGTCGAACGGCTTTGCTCAGAAGTTGCCGCTAAATCGTGGGATAAGAACTCTTGGTTTGAGCGAGAACTAGCTATCGGCAGCCTGCTGACCCAAGTCTCGCTGACCGACGCTCAACCTCGCGCAAGGTACCATGCGTTCCGCGTCGCGGCCGACGAGCGCGCCAACTCTTTTGATCCCACGGATCAAAGCACTACTGGAGTCACTGCTCTTGATCGACTCCTCACAGCTACATCCCCGACCACCGTGAAACAGCGTTCAGCAGCCGCCATGGTAGCCATCAGCCAGGGCGCGGCCGGCCCCCTCGCCGTTCTACCCGCTCTCCCGACGGCCGCTGAACCGCCACCCTGCCGCCTCACGACGCAAGAACTCGTCGATCTGCTCAAAATGCCGACCCTGTACGGCGAGGCCCGCAAGGTCGTCCTGAAGCACCTCGGCAACCGCTACGGCCGCCGGTTCCCCGACCACTGGGCATTCGTCCGCTACGCCACCGAGCAGAAGCTCGGCCTCGACTTCACCACCCCACCGAAGCGGCCGCCGGCGGTACAATGAAGCCGCCGACGCCTGACCCCAGCCAAGGACAAACCTCATGGCCGACTGGCCCGAGCGCATCGCAAGCGACCCGAATGTCTGCCACGGCAAGCCGTGCGTCCGCGGCACCCGCATCATGGTGTCGGTGGTCCTCGACAACCTCGCCGAAGGGCTTTCCGCCGACGAAATCGTCCGCGAGTACCCGCCCCTCACCTTGGAGGACGTGCAAGCCGTCCTGGCATATGCGGCGACCCTCGCCCGCGAAGAAGAGCTAGTGCCGTTGCGATGACGCCACCGGTTAAACTCGACGAAAACATGTCGCTGTCGCACGCCCAATCGCTCGTCGCGCGCGGTTACGCCGCCGACCGCGTCACCGACGAGGGGCTGAGCGGTGCCGACGATACGACCGTCTGGCAGCGGGTCTGTGCCGAGGGTCGGTTCTTCGTCACGCTCGACCTGGACTTTTCCGACGTGCGTCAATTCCCGCCCGGAAGCCATCCAGGCTTACTGCTTATTCGCGCACGGAGCCGAAGTCGCGATGCCGTACAGGACATCCTGGACCGCGTCGTCCGCGAGTACACGTTGGAATCGCTCGCCGGGTGTTTCGTCGTCGCGGACGCGGCCCACACGCGCATCCGCCGTCCGCCGCTGGCCCCGCCGCCGTGAGAATAGCGGCTTGCGCCGACCACCGGGCGTTCGTCCGCTGCGCCACCGAGCAGTGAGCTTCGGCCTCGACTTCACCACCCCGCCGAAGCGGCCGCCGGCGGACGAACGGCCAGCGCGGTAGAATGGCCCCACGGAGGGACCGCCATGCCGATCCACGACTGGACCCGCGTCGACGCAGGCACCTTTCACGACTTCCACCTCGAATGGATTCGCGAGCTCAAACGCGCCCTGAACTCCGGCCTGCTGCCGACCGGCTACTACGCGATGGCCGAACAGTACGCCGCCGGCTTCGGCTCCGACGTTTTGGCCCTGGAAGCCGACTCGACGAATGGCGGTGCGACGCCCGAGGAATCGCCTGCGGGCGGCGGGACGGCGCTCGCGCCGCCGAAAGTCCGCCCTGTCGCCGAAGCCGACCGGGACTATTACCGCCGCAAGCAAAACGTCATCGCCGTGCGGCACGTCAGCGGTGACCGGGTCGTTGCCGTCGTCGAGGTCGTGTCGGCCGGCAACAAATCGAGCCGGCACGCCCTCCGCTCCTTCGTCGAGAAGATGGGCGAGTTACTGGAGAAGGGGATTCACCTACTCGTTCTCGATCTGCACCCGCCCGGCCCGCGCGACCCCGACGGGCTGCACGCCGCCGTGTGGGAAGACCTGACCGGGCAGGTCGTCGAGCCGTCGGCCAAGCCGCTGACGCTAGCGGCGTACGAGTCCGGCCCGACCGTCCGGGCTTTCGTCGAACCGGTCGCCGTCGGCGACGCGCTGCCCGACATGCCGCTGTTCCTGGTGCCCAACGGTTGTGTCGAGGTGCCGCTGGAGGCGACGTACGCGGCGGCGTTCGCATCGGTGCCCCGCCGCTGGCAGGCCGTCCTCGACGCGCCCAAGGCATGACCGCGGTCACCTCGGCAATCGCTACGGCCGCCGGTTCGCCGACCACGGGACGTTCGTCCGCTACGCCACCGAGCAGTAAGCTTCGGCCTCGACTTCACCACCCCGCCAAAGCGGTCGCCCGCGGACACGCCGCCGGCCAAGCCGTGACTACCGCCGTGGCGCGGTAGACTGTCTCACAGGAGGAACGCACCATGTCCGCCGTGCCGAAAACGCTGGTGACGCCGCAGGAATACCTGGCCCGCGAGCGCCAGGCCGAGTTCAAGAGCGAATACTACCGCGGCGAGACGTTCGCCATGGCCGGGGCGAGCGAGGAACACAGCCTCGCCAAGGACAACCTGGCGGCGGAAGCCAAGCGGCAGCTCCGCGGCCGGTGCAAGGTCGTGACCAGCGACATGCGCGTCAAGGTAAACGCAACGGGCCTGTACACCTACCCCGACATCGTCATCTACTGCGGCAAGGCCGAGTTCGAGGATTCCGACGTCGATACTCTGCTCAACCCGTCGGTCGTCATCGAAGTCTTGTCCCAATCGACCGAAGGATACGACCGCGGTGCGAGGTTCGTCCAGTACCGGCAGATTCCATCGCTAAAGGAATTCGTTTTAGTCGCGCAGGACAAGCCGCACGTCGAGCGCTTCGTGCGACAGGCCGACGGCCAATGGTTGCTGTCGGTGTTTGGCGGCCTGGACGCGACGTTTGAGTTCGCGTCGGTTCCGGCCCGCATACCGCTCGCAGAAATCTACAGCGACGTTACTTTTCCCGAAACGCCACTGCGGTAATGGCCGGATTCGTTTCATCGCGTTTCATGAAACGAACGATTCGTTTCACCCACCCACACCCAGATACCGTGAAACGCGAAACGAATCCGCCGCCCGACGACCTCACCCGGCTGCTCGCCGCGGCCGACGCCGGCGACCCGCACGCCGCCGCGGAGTTGCTGCCGCTCGTCTACGCCGAATTGCGCCGCCTCGCCGCCGCCAATCTGCGGCACGAGGCCGGCCACAGCCTCAACGCCACCGCCCTCGTCCACGAAGCGTACTTGCGACTCGTCGGCGACGGCGACCGCGCCTGGGAAAGTCGTCGTCACTTTTTCGCCGCCCCGGCGACGGCCATGCGCCGCATCCTCGTGGACGCCGCCCGCGCCCGCAACGCAACCAAGCGCGGCGGCGGCCGCGAGCGCGAGCCGCTCGGCGACGTGGCCGCCCCACAACCGGGCGACGACGTGCTGGCCCTGGACGCAGCCCTCGACAAGCTGGCCGCGCGCGACCCGCTCAAGGCCGAGCTGGTGCAGTTGCGCTACTTCGCGGGGCTGACGCTCGACCAGGCTGCGGCCGCCCTGGGCCTGTCGCCGAGCGCGGCCGACCGGCACTGGGCATTCGCCCGCGCCTGGCTGCGCCGCGAAGTCGAGGCGTGAGCTGGCGTCACGGCTTCCGCCAGACGTACACGCCCTTACGCAACGGGTCGCGGCCGTGCGTTCCCATCTGTTGGCTGCTGTTTCCCTTGCCATTGGGCAGCACGAGGATCGCCTCGACTTCCAGACCCAGCCCCGCGGCAGCCTCCGACAGGATCAGGTCGACAGGGATGCTAGCTCCCGCGTAGCGGACGTTATCGTTCACGACGACCATGACACCGCCCGGCCGCAGCACGCGGGCGCACTCCGCGATCACACACGTCATCTCGTAAAAGTAGCCTCGCACCATGCGCGGAATGCCGGTGTTGTTCAACTCGCCGCTAGCTTTCGCATCCTCCAGGTAGGCCAACACCGCCTGGAGGACGTCGCAGTGGTCTGCGACAGCGACGGCCGCAGCCCAGCCGGGGTTCTTGGCAAGCAGGTCCTTCGAGCGGTTCTCGACGGTGCAGCTCAGCATCTCCTGCCGCAGTGCGACCAGCCCAGGTTCGTCAACGCCGAGTAGCGCCAGTTCGAGGGCGTAGGTGCGCGTGTAGTCGTAGCGGTTGCAGTACGGTGGCGACGTGATCACCGCCTGGTACTGGCCCGCGGGCTGTTCGGGCAGCACGTTCAGGCAGGAGCCGGGGATCAGCCGGATGCGGCCCGCGGCGCGCGAACGGTGGATCTGGTCCGCGACCGCGCCGCTCTCCGTGTCGGTAATGATCTCGTCCAGCTTCGCACAGACGGCCTCGTCGAAAGGCGCAATTCGTCCTTTGTCGAACGGGCGCGACCCTTGCCGCCTTCCGGAGCGGTCGTCCCAGCGCAGGTACTGCCCGTCCTTCCGGGTGAAGCTGATCGACTCAAGGACGCACAGCAACACCAGGCGCAGCGCGGCCGTGATAGCCTCACCCTCGCCGCGAATCGCGCCGAGGTAGCGCTCCATGGCCGCGAGGGTATCCGGAGGGTAAGCGCCGGCCGTGATGCGCAGCGCCGGAACGTCCTCAACAGGTCCGCATCGCTGCCAAGGCTTCTTGTCCCGCCACGTCTTGAGGACGCTCAGATCCTTATCCGTGAACGTGCCTTCTAACAACTGCCGCGTCCGCACGATTTCGCGGCCGATGGGCAGCAGTTCGATGCCGGCGGCGTCGAGACCAAGGGCGCTGGCCGCGAACAATGTCGTGCCCATGCCAGCGAACGGGTCGAGGACTTCGCCGACGACGCCGTGCCGCTCGATGAGGTGTTCGACCAAATCGGCCGAGAACGCCTCCTTGTACTTGTACCAGCGAAACCGTGGGCGCTCCCTGTTCGCCTGGAAACTTACGAGTTGCCGCGTAAGACACGGGTCCACCCGCAGGCGGTCTCGGTATTTCGCGTCGAGCGCGGCGATGTCGCGCACGACATCCGGCGTCCGCATGGCGCGACTCCAAGTCAGGCATCCGGCACCGGGAAGAAACGCATCCACCCCGGTAGCCGGCGGAACGGCAGCACCTCCGGCCCTGCGAAGTGGAAGCCGTACAAGGGCGGTTTGAACCAGTCCAGTTCGTTGCGGTGTAGCTCGCTTTCTGCGGCGAACTCGTCGAGCGTACGGTACGTCGTGCAGCCGACCAAGGTCGCCGCCCCGACGATGCCGCCGGCCAACTTGGCGAAGTCCGCCAGGTGCGGCGGGATGTGTTTCCAGGCATCCGGGCGCGGATCCGGCACGCGGGCAGCGTGGATGAGGAACCGCCCGCGCCGCGCCGTCTGCCAGACGCGCACCTCCACCGACTTGATGCCGTGGACGAGCATCGTCGCCCACGGCTGCTTCAGCGACAGGGCGTACGCCGTCATTTCTTGTCCGGGAAGATGGCGACCTCGAAGCGGCCGGCCGCGTCCGCGAAGCCGCGGTACAGGCCGTCCGTGTTGAACGACGCAGTGGCTTCGCCGGTGTGCGAGACCACGATGCAGCCGCCGATGTCCGGCTTCAGCACCTTCTGATGCAACTCGTCCGCGGCCTGTTTCGCCGTCATGCCCTTGTACTGGATCAGGTGCCCGATCGACCGGGCGACGCCGTGGCGGATGTACTCCTCGCCGGTGCCGGAACACGAGACCGCGCACGAACGGTTGTCGGCGAAGTTGCCCGCGCCGATGATCGGCGAATCGCCGACCCGGCCGAACTTCTTGCCGGTCAGCCCGCCCGTCGAGGTCGCCGCCGCCAAGTTGCCATTTATATCGCGGCAGACGCAGCCGACAGTGCTGCCGCCCTTGGCCCGCTCCAACTGCTTCTTCTGCCAGCGCTGGAACTCCGCGTACTTGGCCGGCGTGTCGAAGTAGTTGTTCTCGACGCGCTCGACCTTCATCTCGCCGGCAAACTTCTCCGCCCCGTCGGCCACGAGCAGGACGTGTCGCGTCTTGGTCATCACCAGTCGGGCGAGCGAGATCGGGTTCTTGACGGTGCGGATGCTGGCGACCGCACCGCAGGCCAGCGTCTTGCCGTCCATGATCGAGGCGTCGAGTTCGTGCTTGCCGTCGGCGGTGTAGACGGCTCCTTTTCCGGCGTTGAAGTGCGGATCGTCCTCCATCTGGCGGACGACGGCCTCGCAGCAGTCGAGTGCGGTGCCGCCCGTCGACAGCACGCCCTTGCCAGTGGCGAGGGCGGCCTTGAGGGAGTTCTCGTACGCCTGCCGACTTTCTGGCGTCATGTTCTCCTCGACGCCGGCCCCGCCGTGGATGGCGAGGACCCAGCCGACCTTGCCCGGCGGATCGGCCGCCGGCGACGCCGCCAGCGCGACAACGGTGAGTGCAACGAGTGCGGCGGACAGCTTCGACACGGCAAAACCCTCCGGTGCGGCTTGTCGGGTGGGACGAGTCTTGTAGGGTGGGACGAGTGGAGCGAGTCCCACCGCAAAGGCGTAGGTTTTGAGCGTTCGCGGTGGGACTCGCTCCGCTCGTCCCACCCTACAAAACTACGAAGGGGGGTGTGCCGTGACCCGCTTTCGCGTGGTGCTAGTCGCTCTCTATGCCACCAGCGTCGCGCTGCTGACCTGGCTGATGCCGCCCCGGCCCGAATGCGCTTTCGGCCTGTCACCTGGCACACCGGCGTATCTGCTCGGCTTCTCGCCCGACGGCCGGCTCATCGCCACCGCATCTGGCAACCCAATCGACGCCAGCGAAGACCAGCTCGTTACCGTGTCTCTGTGGGACTTGACCGGCCCGTCCGGTTGGGTTACCGAACGCCCGCTCGGCCGGTTGGCGTACCTCGGCTGGAACTGGTCGGACGACCCCGGCCGACGTTGGCTGTTCTGGCAGTGCTATCTCGCCGACGACCCGGAGGCGAAGCTCGTCGAGTTGTACCCCGGCGTCACGCTCGATCCGGAGCGGCTCGACCCGACCGAGAAGCCGCCGCGCTTACGCGCGTCTCCGGACGGCCGCTACTACCTGCTCCGCGTGCCGCCGGAGCGGTTCGAGGTCACCGAGCGCGCCGGCGGCCGCGTCCTGTGGACGACGCCGACCGTCGAGACAACGCCGGTATTTGGCCCCGGCCCCAACGATTTGACGGTGCTGGAGCCGGCCGGTGACGACGGCCGCTCGAGGGTAACGCGTTTCGTGCTGCCATCGGGCCGCGAGACATTTCGGACGGCCGTCGAGCTGCCGATGGCACATTACACCTGGCTGACGCCTGACGGCCGTCAACGTGCGCCGCCTGCGCCGCGGCCGGCGCTGACGCAAGGCGGCACGTCGCGATATGATGGCCAACGGCCCACGACGAGGATACGCGATGTCCATTCTCACTGCCCCGCCGCCCGCCCCAAGCGCGCCGGCAACGCGATCACCGCGGCCCTCCACCTACGGGTTTGACCCGTCTGCCTACCGATTCACCGTCCACCAATACGAGCATATGATCCGTGCCGGCGTCCTCACGAAGGACGACCGGGTTGAACTCCTCGAAGGCTACCTGGTGCTGAAAATGGCGCACGACCCGGCCCACGACGGCACCCTCGATCTGGTCAAGGGCGTTATTCCGACCGTCTTGCCGATCGGGTGGTTCTTGCGAGTCCAACAGACCGTCAGCCTGGCAGACAGTAACCCGGAGCCGGACATCGCCGTCGTCCGCGGGTCGTTTCGCAGTTTCCTCGCGCGCCACCCTGGCCCGGCCGATATCGCGCTGATTGTCGAGGTATCGAATTCGTCGCTCGACCGTGACCTGGACGACAAAGCACGCGTGTACGCCCGTGCCGGCATCCCCGTCTACTGGGTCGTCGATGTCGTCAACGGGACCGTCGAAGTGTTCGAGCAACCGTCCGGCCCGACCGCGGTGCCGGTCTACGCGAACCGCCGCACCGTGCGCCCGCCGGACGCGCTCGCGTTCGCGCTCGACGGCACGCTCGTGACGCTGCCGGCCGCCGACCTACTGCCCTGACGCTACTGCCGGTCCAGCACCTCGCGCACCTTGCGCGCCAGCCGCGATGGCGTGAACGGCTTCTGCAAGAACGCCGCCGACTCGACTTCCAGGCCGTGCCGAACCGCCGAGTCGTCCGTGTAGCCTGAGTTGAACAGCACCCGCGCCCCCGGATGTCGGGCCTGTACCCGCTCCGCCAACTCCCGGCCGCCCATCCGCGGCATCACCACGTCCGTTACCACGATGTCGATCCGACCGGCGTGCGCCTGGCACGCCTGCCACGCCGCTTCGCCGTCGGCCGCCTCCAGCACCGTATACCCCGCCGCCCGCAGCACCAGGGCCGCCAAGTTCCGTACCGCGTCCTCGTCCTCGGCGAGGAGTACCGTTTCGGTGCCGCGCGGCAGGCCAGTCGTCGACGGCGTGCGCACCTCTGCCACCGATGCCCGCGTCAGCCGCGGCAGGTACACTTTCATCGACGTGCCGCGACCCGGCTCGCTGAATGCCTCCACACGCCCATCGCTCTGCCGCACGATGCCGAAAACCGTCGCCAGCCCCAGGCCACTGCCGCGGCCCACCGGCTTGGTCGTGAAGAACGGCTCGAAGGCGTGCTGCCGCGTCGCCTCGTCCATGCCGAGACCCGTGTCCGTCACCGCCAATAGGACGTACGGCCCCGGCTTCGCGTCGGCGTGCTGTTCCGCGTACGGCGCATCCAGATCGACGTTACTCGTCTCGACCGTCAGCTTGCCGCCGGTCGGCATTGCGTCGCGGGCGTTCAGGATCAGGTTGAGCAGTACCTGCTCCATCTGGCCGGGGTCCACTCGCACCCGGCCAAGGTCCGGGGCCAGCCGCAGCGCCAGGTCGATGTCTGCGCCGATCAGCCGACGGACCATGCGGTCCATGTCGGTGACCAAGGCGTTCAGGTCCACCACCTGCGGCGCGAGGATTTGCTTGCGGCTGAAAGCCAACAGTTGCCTCGTCAACGCGGCCGCTCGCTCGCCAGCCCGGCGGATCTCGCGCACCATCGCCTGGTCTTCGCCGGAAACATCCGGCCGGTCGAGCAGCACCTCGCTGTAGCCGAGCATCACCGTCAAGAGGTTGTTGAAGTCGTGGGCGACGCCGCCGGCGAGTTGGCCGACCGCCTCCATCTTCTGCGACTGCCGGTACTGCTCCTCGAGTCGCTTCAGGTCCGTCAGGTCGGTCTGCACGCCGACGAAGTGCGTCACCCGCCCGGCCGCGGTGCGCACCGGAGCGACCGAGACGGCGTTCCAGAAGGGCGTGCCGTCCTTGCGGTAGTTGAGGATCTCGACCCGAGCCTCCCGCTCGTCGCGGATCGCGTCGCGCAGGGCCATCACCGCGACCGGGTCGCTCTCCGGTCCCTGGAGGAAGCGGGAATTGCGGCCGAGAACTTCCTCACGGTCGTAGCCGGTCATGCGCAAAAACGTCGAGTTCGCGCTGACCAGCGGATCATCCGCCCGGCTGTGGTCGGCGATCACCACGCCCACCGGCATCGCCTCCAGCGCCCGGTCGCGTAGGTGCAATTCCTCCTCGGCCCGCACCCGGTCGGTCACGTCGCGGGCCAGGGTGAGGGTGAACGCCCGGCCGCCGAAGTCCACGCGTGCGGCGGACGCCTCCAGCGGGAAGTGCGTACCGTCGGCCCGCACGCCTTCGGTTGGGGGCCCATCGCCACCGGGGATGAACCGAGCCGCCGGGGTGCCCAGCGCGTCCGCCGCCGAGCAGCGGAAGACGGCCTCGGCGGCCGGGTTGAACAGGGTCACCTGGCCGTCGGGATCGGCCAGCACGATCGCGTCGCGGGCCGACTGGACGATCGCCGCCAGCCGCGCCTCCGACTCCGCCAGCCGCCGTTCGGTACGCACCTGCCGCAGCACCTGCTCCACCGACGACGGCAGGTATTCGAGGAACTCCTGCGACTTGGGGATGAAGTCTCGCACCCCTGCCCGCAGCGCCGCGATCGCCGTTGCCTCACTGCTGAACCCGGTCACCAGGATCACCGGCGTCGTGTCGCCGGCCGAACGCAACCGTGCGTATAGCTCCAGCCCGTCCTCGCCGCCTTGCAGGCGTACGTCGAGAAGTATCAGATCGGCCGATGCTTCCTTAAGCCGATCGAGCGCCTCGGCAAAGGAGACGGCCGTGGCAACCTCGTAGCCGGCGCTCTCCAGTCGCCGCCGCTCCACGGCTACGACGCTCGCATCGCCCTCGACGATCAGGATGCGCGACGGGCGGTCGGCACTCACAGGTCGGCTCCAGTTGCGGGCCGCACGTCCTCGCGCGGCACCTGGACGATGGGCGATAACAGGCCGAGACGCTCGACCGCCTCGACGAACTCAGTGCGATCGACTCGATGATCGCTAACCGCATCTCCTCGCTTGGTACCGCGTTCCGCTTCAGCAAGTCGCCGGTCAGGCACTCAACCTCGATGGTCCCGAGGCATACGGGGTCTGGGTAGTTTATCGCGTTTCGGACGAGATTGCCAAACACTTGTTCCAGCGCGTTCCGGTCGCCCGCAGCCGATAGCAGTTCCTCGACGGCTACGTCTGCACCGCTCACGAACGTGTCGTTCCGCGGGATGTCGCATCCCAGGCGGGCAGCAGTTGACGTTGAGGCGACCCACGCGACTCAGCGTATCGCACGCGTAACTGTCAGAGCGGGAGCGCCGAGTTCGGTGCCGCACAGAAAATCCTCGCGCGGTCGGCACGACAATCGCATGCATCTACGAGTAAGGCCCAGCTACCCGACTGGCGTGGTGTCAGCCGAGCACGTCCGAGCCGCCAAATTTGGGTGCGATATCATGAGTCGTCAAATCGAGAGCGAACCGCGTAATGCCGAAGAATCGGGGATCGCGCACGATATCCAGAACATGTTCGGCTATTGGGTCCATTTCGTGTGCGAGGTCGACCAC
>CAZNSL010000025.1:13143-15760 GCA_964574975.1 uncultured Alcaligenaceae bacterium
CAACGGCCTACGGCCACCTCGTCCACGACCTGGAGGTTGCCGAGGAATCGCTACGCAAGGCTTCCCAGAATCGTTCGTAACGGCGTCGTGCGCGACGATGACGATTAGCGCGCCGACGGCCATTTCCGCCGAGGCCGTTGGCGGTGCCCTTGATTCGGGTTCGGCTGACACCGTAGAGTTAATCAGCCCGCTCCGACAGGGGCGGTTTCTTCATAGGGAGGGCGTCGGCACATTCCGTGGGGCCGGCGTCCTCCTTTTTTACGTCCCCGTCCTTTCAGCCCGATCCGCTTTGCCAGAAGTCCATGACACTTCGGGTCGCGGCGCAATTCCACAACACGACCGAGCATGGCCATAGGCGTCCGGACTGCGGGAGCAACTGAACGAACCCAAATGCGCAAATGCTTGCACACGATGAGGTCGAACGCGTCGTAGTCGATCGACAGGACACTTGCACGCAACGCCAAGAGGCCGGAAAGCACTGACGCTCTCCGGCCTCTCGCTGTGATCGTACCGCAGCGCGAAGATTCAACGGGGCATCCCCCCGCCCCCCGCGCCGCGGAACCATTCCCTACTCACGACAACGAACGCGTGGGCCGTTTCCGCCGGCCAAATCCTATCTCTGCGTCCGTCGTCCATCCGAGCCACCGATCAACCGGCCTTGCGCCTCCGCACCCGACGGACACCGAACCAGCTGGCCGCCGCGCCGCACAGCAGCAGCGCCGTCGGCTCCGGCACTGGCGTGAAGCCGCTCAGGACCACCGTTCCGGCCGCGTAGTCGTAGTCGATCGTCGCGAAGTACGCTGCGCCGGCAGTGTTCGGAATTACGAACGTCGCGCCGTCGGGTAGCCCCGCAAATATGTTGCCACTAGCGATCGAATTCGCCGGCCCCTGGACGATCGTGACCGGCGTCGTGCCGTCCAGTGCCAGTGTGTTGGCCATCACGTCCAGGACCGCGCCGTTGAACGAGATCGACCCCGTCGTACCGAGGTTGAGTTGGTCGTGGAAGCCGGCTCCGTTGCCCGGCGCGATCCCGTTCAGGTTGATCGACAGGGTGCTTGTGCCGTCCAGCGAAGTCGCGTTGGTCAGGGTCAGAATGCCGGCGTCGGTCGCCAGCATGCCGGGGGCCAACCGGCCGCCGAGAGTGGATGTCACCGGCCCGCTGATGGAACCGGTGCCGCCGAGGATGCCGGTCCCGTTCACGTTGGTCGTGCCGGTGCCGGTGCCCGATCCGGTCGTGTTGGAGACCAGGAGCGTCCCAGCGGAAATCGTCGTGCCGCCGGTGTAGGTGTTGGCCCCGGCGAAGATCTGCGTGCCGGCCCCGCTCCGTTGCACGGCTCCGCCGCCGCTGATGACGCCGGAGTAGCTTCCGGTCGTGGCGGCTACACCCGTGATCGTCACGTTGCCACCGGCCTGCGTTGCGATATTGCCGACGCTGCCTGCCGCGCCGTCGCCGATGAAGCCGGCTTGCAGCGTGCCGCCGTTGTTGACGTTGGTGGTCGCCGTGCCGTGGAGGAAGGTGCCGCCCGTCGAACGCATGACTCCACCCGAATCGATGGTCGTCGTGACGGTGCCGCCCGGCGTGGGGCCGTTACCGCCGAGTTGGATCTGTTCGGTGGAGGCAACGAGCGAGCCGGTGCCGGTGACCGTGATCGTGGCCGTACTCGGCGCGACCAGTCCAGCCCGGAGGTTGCCGTTCAGATTGACCGTGCCGACCGAGTTGGCGGCCAGCCCGATGACCATGGCGCTGTTCGCCGCGCCCGGGAAGGATGAGGTAACGCTGGCACCGTTCTGGACGTTCAGCGTACCGTCGCCCTCGCGGCCGGGGACGATGGTGCCCGTGTTCGTGGTCGCTCCGGCGGCGAGCAGCGAGCCGGCCCCGGTGACCGTGACGACTCCCGTGCCGACGCCGACAGCGCGGCCAATGTTGACGGTATTGCCGGAGGAGGCCGAGCCGCCGTTCTGGATCGTGATCGTGCCGAGGCTCGAGGTTCCGGCCGACAGTTGCACGGTCGCATTGACGGCCGACCCGGGGCCGTCGATCAATACCGTGCCGCTGCCGCCCGCCAACCGCGAGACGAAGAACAGGGCGGTGTTGACCACGCCGCCATTGGTGACGTTTAGCGTTCCAGTACCGGAGTTGCCGATGCCGAAGCGGCCCGAAGCCGTCCCCACATTGTTCACGACGGTCCCCGCCCCGGAGACGTTCATGACCGCCGTCGAACCGGTGGCGTCTGCGATGTAAATGTTCTCCGTGACGTTGATCGTCGCCCCGCCATTGGCGGTGAAGTTCACGGTCTGGCCGGTCGCTGAGGCCAGTTGCAAGCCAGAGTTTACGTTCCCCGTACCGGTGTCGGCGGTCAGCGCGAGGGTGCCGCCGGTAACGAAGGCGGAGCCGTTCTGAACGCTCAGTTGACGGAAGCTCCCGCCGCCCGCCAGCGTCAGGTCGCCGGTGGAAGTCTTGAGCAGGTTGTTCAGGCCGGAGGCGTTCGTAACCGTGCTGCCGAAGGTCAAAGGGCCTCCGCCTATGTTGCCGACGGTCAAGTCGGCGTCGAACGTCACGGGCAGGTTGACGAGGCCCGTGCCCGAGCCTGAAAGGTTGATGGTCGGCGTCGTGCCC
>CAZNSL010000026.1:0-15623 GCA_964574975.1 uncultured Alcaligenaceae bacterium
ATACCAAAGCCACCCTCACCCCCCGGCACCTCTCCCGCAAAGCCGGGAGTAGGGAGCTAAATAGCAGAGGTTGATTCATGGCCAGCGACACCGCCTCGGACGCCCCGCCCAACCGGATGCACGGCCCGCTCGTCGCGGAGAACCTGCCCTCGGATATTCGGGCCGACGTGCCGACCTTCGCCCGCGCCTGCGGCATGACCGGTCTCGGCCTCACCGTCCTCGGAGCGGCCGTCCTCGGCTTCAACGAGTACGTCGGCCCACGGTTCCTGAGTCCGGCCATGGGTTTGGCGATCCTGGTCGTGGGCATCGGCCTGCTGCTCTTTCACGCCGCCCGCGACGCCGACATTCAGGTCCGCCGCACCTACGCCGTCGTTGGCCTGATCCTGATCCTGTTCGCCGCCGGCATGTCGCTGCTGCCGCTGCTCCAGAGCAACCCGTCGCGCTTCTACCCACTCGGCGTTGGCGGCTTCCTGGCCGGTCTTTTATTCCTCTTGCCGTTCGGACGGCACGAAGATGAGGAGTCGTGGCGGCGACTGGCGCTGTTCGCCATCGGCGTTACCGGTATTGCCCTGGCCGGGGCCGCGTTCATCGGCGGCAACTTCTCACCGGACTTCCTGGTCGGATACGGGATGACGCTCGCCCTGTTCGGCTTGCTGTACCTGTGCGCGGCCGCGGTGCAACTCGGCACCGGCAACTCGCAGGGCGTCAAGATGGCGTACCTGATCGGCCTGATCGGCTTCGTCGCCCTGGTAGTCGCGCTGATCCGCTCCGGAGTGGGCGCGTACTCCGGCGGACGTTACTTCTTACCGTCGGGGCTCCTTCTTGGTGGTGTGGGTCTCGTCTACCTGTGCGTCGGCCTAGGGTTGGTGTCGGACAACCGCTTCGTGGTGCTGACCCGTCGCGAGTTGGCCGCCTATTTCTACTCGCCGATCGCGTACCTCGTGTTGTTCGGCGTCACCGTCGCAGGCTGGTACGAGTACTTCCAATTCACGGCCCAACTGCTCAACGACTCGGTGAGCATGACCGGCTCGCCGCAGTCGATCCAGGAGCCAATCGTCCAGTACTTCTTCGTCGATCTGGTGCCAGTGTTCTGCATCATGTTCCTGGTGCCAGCCCTGACCATGCGCCTCTTCAGCGAGGAGAAGCGTTTGGGAACTATCGAAGTGCTGTTCACCGCACCGGTCGACGAGACGACCGTGGTGATGAGCAAGTTCACTGCCGGCCTGCTCTTCTACCTGTTCAACTGGGTACCGTGGGGACTGTTCCTGATCGCCTTGCGGGTCGAGGGCGGCAACCCGTTCGACTACCGGCCGCTATTGAGCTTCGGCGTCGTGCTGGTGGCGACGGGCGCAGCGTTCGTCAGCATGGGCCTGTTCTTCTCGGCACTGACGCGCAACCAGATTGTCGCGGCCGTGATGACGTTCATGGGCATGCTGATTCTGCTCGCCCTGTATCTGTCGATTCGGTTGGTCGGCCCGAACTGGGTTCCGGTGTTCCAGCAGGTCAACTTCGTGACGCAGTGGATCGAAAGCCTTGCGGGGCGGCTGTACATCCGCGCGGTGCTTGTGCAACTATCGATCGCGGCGTTCTGGCTGTTCCTGACCGTGAAGGTTCTCGAATCGCGGCGCTGGAGCTGAGCGGCCGACCGTTTGAGGAGTTTGAATGATGGAATCGATCGCGAACGCGACCGGACTGGTCGGCTGGGTGGCCGCGAGCCGCAAACGGGCCGGCCTTGTGCTGGCCGTTCTCGCGCTAGTGACCGGTAGTGGCGTGGCGTGGTTGGCGAGCAAATACGGCCGCGACTACCTGGCCGTCGAAATTCTGCTCGGCCTGCTGGCCGCCCTGTTCGCAGCGTTTGCTGTGATCTTCGCCTACCGCCCCGCGGACGCCGGTAGTCCGCGCGACGAGGCGCTGGTCCTCGTCCTCGCGGTCGGCGGTCTGGCTGGCCTGGCGATCACTCTCGTGGGTCTGGTACTCATGTACCAGTGGTGGGGCAGCCTGATGGACTGGCTACGCGACGGCAAGCGCGATGGTGCCAGATATATTCTGCCGGCCCTGGCCGTCTTGCTTGCCGGGCTGGCGGTGATGTTCCTGAGCGTGCAGTCGGCCCGCGGCGACGTGCGGCAGAGCGCAATCCTGCGCCGCTTGGTCTACGGCTACAATGCCGTCCTCACCGGTATCCTGCTATTTCTGATCCTGGCGGTCGCCAATGTCCTGGCGTACATCCGCCTGCCCGCCGTCCTCGACAGCAGCGAGTCGAGCTTCGCCAAGCTCTCCGAGCGGTCTCAGAACATCTTGAAGTCGATCGATAAGCCGGTGAAGGTCACGATGGTGATGTCCACCGACTCGTTCGCGTACTCGGAAATGCGACCGCTGCTGGCCAACGCCCAGGGGTTCAGCCCGCAAATGACCGTGGACGCCGTGCAACCGATCCGCGGCACCGACAAGTACGAGAAGCTGATCGAGCAGTTTCCACAAGCGACCTCGCAAGGCATCCTGATTGTCGTCGGCGACAAGCCGTCGCAACAGGTTGGCTTCGTCCCCAGCCGCGACATCATCAAGGGGTCGCAGGACAAGCCGACGTTCGAAGGCGAGGGGGCGTTCATCACCGAGCTGAGCTTTCTTGCCGAAGACAAGAAGAAGCCGGTCATCTACTTTACGAACAAGAACGCCGACGAGATGGAGTTTCAGGAAGGCGGTGCGAATAGCCAGGATTCCGTGTCGAACCTGGTCCGGAGGCTGAAGGACCGTAACTTCGACGTGAGGCCTCTCAAGTTCGATGTGGCCGACGCCAAGGTGCCGGACGACGCGACAGTCGTCGTCGTTCCCGGCCCGCGGGGAACGTTCCCGAAGCCGGCCGCCGAGGCGATCCGCAACTACGTCGAGACCCGCAAGGGCAAGCTGATCGCGCTGTTCCCGCCGACCTCCCTGCCGGGCCAAAAAGCGATGCCGGACACCGGCTTGGAAGCGGCCCTGGCGTCGCTGAAAGTCGAGGTCACCAAGGAGCGCATCCTCACGTTCCCGGACCAGGACGAGCGCGTGGAGTTGACGTCGAGTTACTTCTCGCTCCCACGCGACTCGCGGGCCGCGTCCACGCCGGTCGCGCAAGCGCTGCGCGGCGTGCGCTTCCTGCCGTTCGTGGACACGCGGGTCGTGCGCCCGGCCCCGGGCGGCGGCCCCGGCCCGCAGGCGGACGTGCTGCTCCAGGTCGTGCCGGGCTTGCCGGTGTTGCTGGAGTCGGACATGTCGGTGCAGCCGTCGCAGGTGTTCGAGGCGCTCAAGAAACAGGGCCGGGATGCGATGCAAGCCCGCGTCCAGCAGACGCCGCCGCCGATGGCGGTAACGGTCAGCGAGCCGGCCCCGATGACGCACCCCGGCATGCCGCCGGCCGGCGCTGCCAAGCCGCGGGCCGTCGTGTTCGGTTGTTCCTGGTGGGTCGGCAACGGTCTGATGGACGACCGCCAACCGCTGCCGTACTACTTCAACCTTTTCGCCGGCGCGGTCGATTGGCTGCGCGAGAAGCCCGCGAACATCGGCTTCGAGTCGAAGCAGTACAAATCGTACACCATGAGCCCGGACGCGGGCGTCGGCCGGCTGCTGTTGCTGCCGCCGTTGTTCGTGCTGGTCGGCATCATCGGCCTGGGTGCCGGCGTGTGGGTCGCGCGGCGGCGCTGAGCGAGGAATCATTGCGATGAACTTCAAGACGACCTACGTCCTGTTCGGCGTGCTGGTGGCCCTGCTCGCTATCGCGTCGTTTTCGCTGCTGACCGGCCCGCCACCGGGGACCGAGGGGCTGCTACTGGCCAACTGGAAGGCCAGCGACGTGACGGCCAAGGACGTGACCAAGGTCGTCATCGAACGCGCGTCGCCCGCCGCCGCCAAGCAGGTGTTCGTCCGCGCCGACAAGGACCGCTGGAAGCTCGAAGAGCCGTACCCCGCCGCCGTGGATAGTTCCGCCGTCGACCGCCTGATCGGCGACCTGTTGAACGCCAAGAAGGAGACGAAGGGGGCCGACCTCGCCGGGCCGATGAGCAAATTCGGACTCGATCAGCCGGCCATGACCGTTACGCTCACCGCAGGCGAGCGCGCCGCCACCGTGACGCTCGGTAGCGTTGCGGCAGGTAGCGGCAGTTTCGGCGGGCACATCGTCTACGTCACGTCGTCCGACGATCCGCGGACAGCGGCGGCCGTGCGCTCCAGCGACCTGTCGGGGCTGCTGAAGGACGCCGACAAAGCCAAGTCGGCGGGCGACGCCTTCAAGACGGTCAGCGACTACCGACCGCGCGATCTGATCCTCGACCGCACATTCAACCCCGCCGAGGACGTGCGCACGGTCAAGATCAAGGGCGAGAAGGACGAGGTCGCCCTCAGCCGCACGTCCGCCGGCACCTGGCAATACGACACCCCCAAGGGCTTCGGCGTGGCCGATGTCGAGGGCGATCCGGCCGGGGCCGGCAACGAACCCGCCGCGCCGACCGGCGTTAAACCGCTGTTCGCGGCCATCCAGGCCCTGCGAGTCGGCGGCGGCGACGACTTCATCGAAAACGTCACCGACTTCCAGCAGTACGGCCTCGAACCGGGCAAGGAAGCGATGACGATCGCGGTAACGCGCAAGAACCCCGCCGGCGGCGACGCGGCCGACATCGCCGAAACGCTCGCCCTCGGCAAAAAGGAGGGCGAAAAGGTCTTCGCCCGCGTCGGTACCGAATCGGCTGTGGCCAAGGTGCCTGCGAGCGCCGTCGAACCGCTCAAGAAGCTCCTGGAGAAGCCGGGGGCACTGCGCGACCGTAACCTCGTCAGCGCGAACGTGTCGGCTGCCGACGGCATCGACGTGCAGATCGGCGGCGATCCTCCGCTCGAGTTCCGCAAGAGCGACAACCGTTGGAAGCTCTACGACAAGGACGGCAAGGCCGTCGATGCCAGCGCCACCGAAGTGACGGCGCTCTTGAACGCCATCGGCGGCAAGCACAACGTCAAGGAGTTCCCCGACGAGAAACAGACCGACGCGGCCCTGGGCTTCGACCGCCCCTCCGCAGTCGTGACGGCCTGGATCGGCGGGATCGTACCCGAGGAGAAGAAGCCCGAGGAGAAGAAGGACGACAAGAAGCCTGAGGAGAAGGCCAAGACCGAAGGCAAAGCGAAAGCCGACGACAAGGGCAAGGCGGCCGAGCCGAAGAAGGACGAGAAGAAGCCGGAGGAGAAGAAGGAGCCGGCCAAGCCGAAGATGAAGGAGCCGACGGTCAAGCTCGTTTTCGGCAAGCGCGACAAGGACCTCTTGTATGTCCAGCGGCAAGCCGGTAGTACGAAGACCAACCTCGCCGTGGACCCGTCGATGCTCGCCAAGGTCACGCACGGCCGGCTCGACTACGTCGATACTATCCTGCCGTCGTTCGTTGCCAACGATGCGACCAAGCTCAGCTTCAACCGCGGCGGCGAGACGTACACACTCGAAAAAAAGAAGCCCGACGACAAGTCGCCGGAGCAGTGGACCATTACGTCGCCGCCGAGCCTCGCCGGCCGTGCGGCCGACAACTTCCAGGTGACTCGCCTCCTGGGCGACCTCGCCGGTGAGAAGGCCGAGAAGCTGTGGGCCGAGAAGGCGACCGAGACCGAACTCGACCGCTGGGCCCTCAAGTCGCCGAAGCTCAAAGCGACGGTGACGGTCAAGAAGGACGGCAAAGACGAGGAGCGAGTCTACCTGTTCGGCGGCGACGCCGAGGGCGGCGTCTACGCCAAACAGGGCGAACGCGACCTGGTATTCTCCGCCCGCAAGTCGATCGTCGACGACTTTGCCTCCCTCGACATCCTCGACCCGACCGTGATCCGCATCGACCCCAACAAGGTGACGGGCATGAAACTGACCGGATGGAAGGACGTGGCCGGCGAGGAGCAAACGCTCGACATGGAGCGCAAGGGCACCAACAACTGGGCGATGAAGGGCGACAGCAAGTTCAAGCTCAGCACCGCGGCAGCGGAAGGGTTCCTGTCGCTGGTGGCCAATGTGCGGGCCGAGAAGTTCGTCTCGTACAAGACCGGCCCGAAGCCGGAACAAAAGCTGACGCCGGCCAACGACGGGTTAGCTGTCGAACTGACGGTTGATGGCGAGAAGCAACCGGTAACGCTCGTCCTGGGTGCCGAGGCCGAGGGCAAGTATTACTATGCCACGAGCAACAAGGCTCCCGGCGACGTGTTCCTGGTGGCGAAGGACCGCTTCGAGAAGTACAAAGCCAAACGGGCCGCGTTCTCCGCCGATTGAGTGACCCGATGCACAACCCTCCAAGCCCGCCGGCCCCCGCCGGCGGGCTTTTTTCGTCGTTCGCTGGCGTCTCGCGCGGCCAGTGGCTCACGCTGGCCGCGGCCCTCATCGGCTGGGCGTTCGACGGCTTCGAGATGGGCGTCTTCCCCGTGGTCGCGCGGCCGGCGCTGCGCGAACTGCTCGGAACGGGCGTGACCGAGGAAGCCGTACGGCAGTGGAACGGCATCTTGTCGGCCGCGTTCCTGTTCGGGGCGGCGGCCGGCGGTTGGCTGTTCGGCTGGCTCGGCGACCGTCTCGGCCGCGTTCGCGCTATGGCGATGAGCGTGTTGACGTATGCGTTGTTAACTGGCCTGTGCGCGTTCGCCCGCTCGACCTACGAACTGACCGCGCTACGGTTCCTCGCCGCCCTCGGTATGGGCGGCGAATGGGCATTGGGCGTCGCCCTGGTCATGGAGAGTTGGCCCGCCTCGGCGCGACCGGTCCTGGCGGGCCTGATCGGCGCGGCCGGCAATCTCGGCTATGCCGTCATTGCGATTCTCTCCGGAACGGACTTGCTCAAGGGCCAGTGGCGCATCTTGTTCGCGGTGTGTGCCGCCCCGGCGCTGTTGACCTTCGTCCTCCGCCTGTTCGTGCCGGAATCCGAGAAGTGGCGCACGGCAGCGAAAAGCGGCCCGCGCGTGCGCCCCATCGACGTGTTCGCCCGCGAACACCGGCGGAAAGCAGCTCTCGGCGCGGCCGCCGGCGCGGTAGCGCTCTTGGCTACCTGGGGCGCGGTGCAGTTCACCCAACTCTGGGCCGGTAAGCTCTCGGGCGACGACACGGCAGGCGCAACGGTCCAGCTCTGGTCGGCAACGGCCGCGGCGTGCGGTGCCCTTGCCGCACCCATCCTCTTGCACAACGTCTCCCGTCGGTGGAGCTATTTCCTGCTATGCGTCCTGGCGTTTGCCGCCACGCAGGTACTATTCCGCGCAAACGAGGCGTTCGATGTCCGCTTCCTCGCCTGCGTCGCTATTACCGGAGTCACGACGGCGGCGTTCTACGGCTGGCTACCGTTGTACCTGCCGGAACTGTTCCCGACACGGGTGCGAGCCGCCGGGCAAGGCGTCTGCTACAACTCCGGCCGTATCCTCGCGGCGTGCGGCGTCCTCGCCACCACTTTCGGTTTCGACGTGAAGGGCGACTACGCCAAAGCGAGCGCAACCGTCTGCCTCATCTACCTCGTCGGCATGGCTCTCGCATGGTTCCTGCCCGAAACCCGGGGCAAGCCGCTACCGGAATAAACTGCGTGACGGCGCGAGAAAACCGCGCCGCCGCGGCATCTCGATAATGTGGCCATCGACCCGGGGACCGCGAATGCCGCTGCCGCCGGACGAACTCGGACGCCTCTACCGCGGCCACGCCGCCGCCCTGCGGCTGTTCGCCCGGCAGTGGCCCGGCGACGCCGACGACGCAGTCCACGACGCCTTCGTGCAACTGGCGCGGCAGGACGACGCGCCCGTCGAACCGTTGCCGTGGCTGTACGCCGTCGTCCGCAACGCGGCACGTGCCTCCGGCCGCGCCGCGGATCGCCGCCGCCGGCGCGAGGACGCCGTTCGTACGCCCGACGCCTGGTTCGACCCGGCCGACGACCGGCTCGACGCCCACGACGCCGCCCGTCACCTGGCTGGGTTGGACCTGGACGTACGCGAGGTGATCGTCGCGCGCATTTGGGGCGGACTGACGTTCGACGAAATCGCCAAACTGGTCGGCTGTTCGCTTCCGACGGCCCATCGACGGTATCACACTGGCCTGACCGAACTCCGCGCGAGGCTCGAAGGGCGATGCAACCCGACGCCAACCTGAGCGCCCTGGAACGAGCGCTTGCCGAACTCCGTCCGACCGCTGGCGGCCTCGACCCCGACGCGATGCTCTTCGCTGCCGGTCGTGCCTCGGCGAAGCGGAACCTTGCATGGCCGGCGGCCACAACTGCGTTCGCCGCGCTCTCGGTATGCCTCGGCGTGGCACTGGTCGCCGAACGTACGCAACGAGAGGCAGTTGAAGCGCGCTGGCGCGTTCCGCTGCCGGCCGCCGTCGAGCCATCGCCGGAGCCAACGGCCGGTACGTTCGCCTTCCGCCGCGACTTCGACCCCAACGCGACGTACGCACAGACCCTGAAGCCTGGTTCGTCGCACGCACCACCCGATTCAATCCCGCGCGGCTGGCCCGTCCGTACCATCGAACCATAACCCCCCGTTCCCTTACTCTCGAAGGAGGTCGCGCCGATGAACCGGCTGCGTCCGTGGACCGTCATCTGTTCCCTTTTGACATCCGTCGCCGTTGCGCAACCGGCCAACAACGACAAGTGGCTGCTCGACCGCGCCATGAGCGTGACGCCGGCCGCGGTACCCGCGGAGTCGCTGCGTTATCGCCTGTTTCCGCCGGCGTCCGAGCGCCGGGACGGCAACGCCGCGCCGATCTACCTGCGTCTCATCCACGAACAGTCCGACGAGGCCCGCCGCTACTGGACCGAGAACCCCAAAAAATGGAACGAACTGCCCGTCGATCGGATGCCGAAGAAGGAGGTCCGCGAGTTCCTCGAACGCATGGCCGCATTCTACCAGCAGTTCGATTACGGTGCCCGCCGCCGAACGGCTGACTGGGGTTACACGCTCGAACATCCCAACCCGTTCCAACTTCTGTTGCCGGACGTGCAGGTAATGCGCAACTACGCGCCGATGCTGGCACTACGCGCTCGCACGCTAACGGCCCAGGGCGATTACGACGCGGCGGCCCGTGCGTTTGCGACCGGCATCGGCTTCAGCCGGCACGTGAGCGAAGCCCCACTCCTCATCAATGGGTTAGTCGGGATCGCGTGCGCGACGACGATGATCGACCGGATCCCGGAGTGGCAGGAAAAGCCCAGCTCACCGAACTTGTACTGGTCGCTCACCGCCCTGCCCCGCCCGCTCATCGACTTGCGCCCGGCGCTCGAGTTGGAGCAAGATGTCGTCGAAATGGAGTTTCCCGACCTGCGCGACCTCGACCGCCCGCGCTCGGCCGTGGAGTGGGACGCGACCCTCAAGCGATTCCGCGAGAAAGTTAAGTACGTGTACCCCTACATCAAGGGCGACGATTCGGTTGAAACGACCGACCCGAACGAGCCGGCGGCCAAGTCGTCAGACCTAGCGACCGCCCGCAACTACCTGACAGAGTCGACGAAGGTGAACGCGGCGACGGCCCCGGACTCCCAGGCGTTACTGCTCTACATCTACGGCACGCTGCGCGAATACCGCGACACGCTCTTCCGGGCGACCTATTTGCCGTACCCGCAGTCCCGGCCGCTGATCGTCGCAGCCGCCGAACGGTTGAAGTCGGCCCCACCGACCGAGCCGGTGCGGCTTGCGCGCATGTTCCTGCCGGCCGTTGCCAAGGTCGGGATGACTCAGAACCGCCTCGAACGCCGCATCTCACTGCTACGCGTCGTCGAGTCCCTGCGATTGCATGCGGCGGCCCACGGCGGCAAGTTGCCCGCGAAGCTCAGCGACGTGACGGAGGTGCCCGTGCCGAACGACCCCGGCACGGACCAACCGTTCGTGTACCACCTCGACGGCGACACTGCGACGGTGTCGGGCCGCATCATCGGCGAATCGCTCGCCGCCGCGGGGCTGCGCGTCCGGCTGACGGTACGCGCGAAATGAGCGAGGATGGAATTGTAGCGTGCCTTCCGTCGCCGGGGTCGGCGATCCCGGCGACGGAAGCTAGTCTCGTAGTCGGAACAGATGGCGGAGCGCATCCAGCAGGTTCGACCCACCACCTTCGCGCGATGCCTCACCTAATGCGCTGATCGGCCCGTGCAAGAACTGGTTTTGCAACAGACGGAAGGCACCTTCCACGGTCTTCGCGTCGGCCTCGGTCAGTTTGCCGTTGAGCCGGGCCAAGAGTTGCCCCACCACCGCCGCCCGCTTGCGGTCGAAGTCTTCCGTGAGTCGAGCTATCACCGGACCTGTAGCCCGTCGCGCCCATTCGCCGACGAATCGTTTCGCCTCCTGCTCGACAATGGCCTCGGCCGGGGCGACGTACTTTTTGCGGTCGGCGAGCGTCTGTTCGCGGATGCGCGTCAGGTCGTCGATGTTGAACAGGCAGACACGGTCGCCGTCGTGGATGGCGGAGTCGAAGTCGCGCGGCACCGCGATGTCGAGGATGACTTGCGTCCCGCCGGTACGCCGCGCCAGCACGTTCTCGTAGCGTGCCTTCGTGACCACGGTCTCCGGCGATCCCGTCGTACTCAGGACGATGTCGGCCCGCACGAGCGCGTCGTCGAGTCGCTCCCACGGCAGCGCCTGCCCGCCGCAGCCCTTCGCCACGACCTCGGCCCGTTCCGACGTCCGGTTGGTAACGAGGATCCGCTTCGGTCGCAGGTCGCGCAGATGCCGCAGTGTCAATTCCCCGATCTTGCCCGCGCCGATGACGAGTACCGTCTTGTCGTCGAACCGCTCGAACACCTGGCGGACGTAGTCGACGGCGACGCTCGACACCGAGGCGTGTCCGCGGGCGATGCCGGTCTCGCGGCGCACGCGTTTGGCCGCGACGCGAGCCGCCTGGCACAGCGCGTGCAGGACCGCCCCGGTCGCGGCCGACTTCTGCGCAACCTCGTAGGCCCGCTTGACCTGCCCGGCGATTTGCCCTTCGCCGACGACCAGGCTATCGAGACTGGCTGCGACGCGGAAGAGGTGCCGCACCGCCTCGGCGTCGCGCTTTTCGTACAGGAACGATCCGAGTTCGTCGGTCGATACCTGCTGCCACTCGCCGAGGAAGTCGGCGACCCGGGCCGCGTCGGTGGATGCGCCGGGCGCAGAAACGAGGTAGAGTTCGAGCCGGTTACAGGTGTTGAGGACGAGCGCCTCGCCGCCGAAACGTGCGAGCAATTCGGCAAGCGTCGCCACCACGCGAGCCTCGGCGAGCGCGAGCCGCTCGCGCAGTGCGACTGGGGCCGTACGGTAGCTGCACCCAACCAGGCACAGGTTCACAGCACGCCCCCCGCGATCGGGTGCGCGACCGCCAGCGTCGCCAGCGTGAGCACGAACGCCGCGATGGTGCCCAGCGCCAAGCGCCGCCCACGCACGTGCAGGCCGTAGCGCAGATAGAGTAGCACGGCGAACACGATCCAGAGACCGTACGTGCCGAGGAATTTGAGCGCCGTCCATGTCTGCGCCGGTTCGGCACGGTGGGCCAGAAGTACCGCCCCGACGACCAGGCCGACGGTTAACAGCGGGAACGCAAGATTGACGGCGCGCCGATTCATCGCTTCGAGCCGTTCGAGGCTCAGCATGCGCACTCCGCCGAGCGGCGGCCGCTTCTGGCGCAACCGACGGGCCTGCACCAGGTACATGACACTAGCCACGAAACCGACGCAGACCCCCACAGCCGACAGCAGGAGCAGAACGCCATGCACGGGGCCCCAGAACTTTTCGCCGCGAAGCGGTTCGAGAAACGCTGGCGGCTCGTACGGCTTCGGTAGTCCGCCGTGATTCATCGGGGCGGACAGACCGACGAGTGCGAGGACGACGGGAAGGACGAACACGGCCCACGCGAGCCGGCGGTGGTGGACCGCACCGTAGAGGTAGAAGACGGCTAACACCCACGCCAGTAGCAGAAGCGACCCGTAGGCGGCCGCATAGGTGGGGCGGTGGTACAAGAGAAATGCCGAATGAGCGACCAGCCCCGCGGCCCCGAACGCCAGCCCCACGAGGCGCATGAGCGGCCGTGGACGCGCGAGGGCGATCAACTCCAACCCGAGCGCGACGGCGTAACTCGCGGCGAAGCAAAACCGGCTGATGCCTTCCAAATCGAATAGTCCCTTCCACCCGCGTGTGGGAGTTATTCTAGCCCGCCGCCCCGTTCTTGCCCGGCCCAGTCGAGCCAAACTCCTTGATCTTCTGGTGCAGAGTGTTGCGGTTCATGCCCAGCCGGGCGGCCGCTTTCACCTGAACATGATCGCACTGCTGCATCGCCTGCCCGATCAACTCGCGCTCGACGGCCTCGATCACGCGGTCGTACAGCCGCTCGCCCGGGGCGTAGTCCTGAAGTCCTTGCCGCACCAGTTGCCGGACCAGCGCCGGTAGATCGTCGCCTGCTCCGGCCGCGCGGCGTAACGGCCGGGCCTCCGCACCCGGCAAGCCGACTCGTTCGACCGTCAGCGGCCCGCCGTCACTGAGGACAACGAGTCGCTCGATATAGTTTTCCAACTCGCGGACGTTGCCGGGCCAGTCGTGCGCGACCAGCGCCCGCATCAGACCCTCAGATAAATCCGGCACGGATCGACGGTTTTCCTCGGCGTAGCGGCGCACGAAGAACTGGGCGAGGGCCGGGATGTCGTCGCGTCGTTCTCGCAACGGCGGGAGGAAGATCGGCACGACGTTGAGGCGGTAATACAGGTCGTCGCGGAAGCGCCCGGCGGCGATTTCGGCTTCCAGGGACTGGTTGGTCGCAGCGACGACGCGCACGTCCACGCGGATCGTCCGACTTTCTCCGACCCGCTCGAACTCGCGCTCCTGTAACACCCGAAGCAGCTTCACCTGGAGGCGATAGCTCATGCTAGAGATTTCGTCGAGGAAGATGGTGCCGGTGTGGGCCGCCTCGAACCGTCCGATCTTGTTGTCGAACGCCCCCGTGAATGCGCCCTTGACGTGGCCATACAACTCGCTCTCCAGCAGGCTCTCGCTCAGGGCACCGCAGTTGACGCGAACGTACGGCCCGTCGGCGCGAGCGCTGAGCTTGTGAACGGCGCGAGCAATCAGTTCCTTTCCGGTTCCAGTCTCGCCAATGATGAGGACGCGGGCGCGCGTCGCAGCAGCGCGGCGCGTGAGGCGGAATACCTCGCGCATCGCGGGGCTGGAGCCGACGAGATCGGGCAGTTGCGCGTCGTCGGGATCGGTCGCCGGCATCGGCAAGGGTTGCTCCGCTACACTTCGATCGGGTCAAAGAGGTA
Source organism: uncultured Alcaligenaceae bacterium (assembly GCA_964574975.1). GTDB lineage: Bacteria > Planctomycetota > Planctomycetia > Gemmatales > Gemmataceae > JAXMAS01. The sequence goes on from CAZNSL010000026.1 coordinate 13,224, forward strand.
GCTTAGCAAAACGTCGCACGGGCGGTTGGAACGCACGTCCGCCGCGATCATCGGCCGGCAGACGACGATTTGTCGATCGAGTGCCGGACCAACTGAACGAGCGCCTCCGGCCGAAATGGCTTGCGCAACACCGGCCCTTCAGACTCGGGGATTGCTCCCAACGCCAGCAACTGCGCCTCGGAGTAGCCAGTCATGTAGATCACGGGAAGCGCCGGCGATTGCGCACGCAGCCGCGCCGCGAGGTCCCGGCCGTTCAAGACCGGCATGAACATGTCCGTGAGCAACAGACCGATGCGACTCGCATGACCATCCCAAATATCGAGCGCGCCGCGAGCGTCGGCCGCCTCGAGGACGGCGAACCCCTCCTGACGTAAGACGACGCCGAGCAGGCTGCGGACGCGGATGTCGTCCTCGACGAGAAGGATCGTCCCCAGCGCCCCCTCGGCCGTCCCGGCCTGTTGGACTTCGCTCGCAGTTGCCTGCCGCGGCCAGTAGACGCGAAATGTGCTGCCCTCGCCGGGCGTAGATTCGACTTCAATCTGACCGCCGCATTGGGCAACCGCCCCGTATGCGGTAGCCAACCCCAGACCGTCGCGGTTCGGCCCCTTGGTCGTGAAGAACGGCTCGAACAGCCGGCGGCGCACCGGCTCGATCATGCCACCGCCGGTGTCGTCAACGCGCACGCAAACGGCCGGCCCGGCCGGGGTGTTGGGAGCATCCTCCGTGGCAATCGTCAATGTGCCCCCGAGCGGCATCGCCTCGCAAGCGTTCTCCGCCAACACCATCAGGACGCGGGCGATTTGATCCGCATCGGCGAACGCCGGTCCAAGGCCATCGCACAGTTCCACGATCAGTTCGACATCTGTGCCGAGGTGATCGCGCAGACGTTCGGCCATCGACCCGACCATCTCGTTGATGTCGACGCGCTGGGGCAACAGGGCCTGTCGGCGGCCAAAGGCAAGCAATTGCGTCGTCCGCTGGGCGGCCCGCTGAACGGCCAACCGCAGTTCGCCGAGGTAGCCAGAGGTCGGGCCGTCGGTGATCTGCGTCTGGATCAAGTCGGCGTAGCCGCCGATGACCGTCAGGAGGTTGTTGAAGTCGTGGGCCACGCCGCCGGCGAACTGGCCGAGCGCGTCGAGCAGCAGGTCGTGCCGCCGCGACGGACCGGTTGCACGGAGGGCGAGGGCCGGCTGGCCGTCGAAGGTCACATCGCGGAGGTTGCCGGCGATGACTCGCTCGCGACCGTCCTTGGTACGTTGCGACCAACGGACAGGCCCGGAAGCGGATTGCTCGGTCGTACTGACGAATGCGACTTCGCCCCAGGACCGACCGACGATTTCGCCCCGGTCGTATCCGGATTCTGCGAGGGCGGCCGCGTTGGCGTCGAGGACGGTTTGCGCGACGGGGTCGAACACCCAGACCGGGGCCGGGTGATCGTCGGCGAGCGTTCGCCAGAATTCGATCGGCTGAGCCGGGGCGGGCGACGATACGTCCATGAGCGTACTCCTCCAACGCCGGGAGGGGATGGCGCGGGAGTCGGACAGCGGCACACGAGATAGTTTGATTGTAGCAGCCGTGCGCCGGCGCGGGCAAGTCAACGTGCCCGCCGCCCGCGGACGCTATGGGGAAACAGTTGCTCCTGTCGGAGGTTACTCGCCGCGTCGAACGGTAGCGCGCGAGGATCGCCGGAAACCGCCAGGTGCGGCCGCGTTGCCGCCTCCGCCGCGAGAGGACCCGTCACCCACAGGTCGGCCACTTCGAGCGTATTGGGGATAATGGCCATGCGCACCTTCGCGGCGTCCGGTTGCCAGCAGGTCGCATATCCGGTTTCGAGGCAGTCCCGATCCGTCGGGAAGCCGAACGGCAGCTTGGTGCGGCCAAGAAAGCAAGCCGTCAGGATGTTCATCCGCGTCGGGACCGGGTCGAACGCCGCGAGGAGCCGATCCGTCGTTAGGTCCGCCAGCCCGATGCCAGTCGCGTTGCCGTGGCTCTCCGGCGACAAGTCGAGGGCGCAGATGCGCGTGATCTTCGGCGACGTGAACTCTGGCTGGCACTCGGCATACAGTCGGCCGACGACGTTCGGGTCGATGCCAGAGCCGGAGTAGTTCTTACCGATCTCGCCGATGACCAACAGGTCGATCTGCTCGAACGGCAGCCGGCCCATCAGTTCCCGTGCCTCGTCGAGCAGCTTCGGTTCGACATCGAACAGGTCGTCGCGGCCGACGATGGCGAGCTTGGCCGTCTGCTCGCGGGCATTTTCGACCACAGCGAGGGCGGCCAAGAACTTCGTGTTGGCGACGACGATGCGGGCCGAGTCGGGGATCATGTAGAGGCCGTTGATGCCGTGCTTGTGGTGCTCGGCCGCCCCACGCTGCTTGCCCAAGCCGATGGCCAACATTT
>CAZNSL010000027.1:0-15560 GCA_964574975.1 uncultured Alcaligenaceae bacterium
GATCACCGAGCGGACCTGTTCAGTCTCGGCTCCGTGCTGTACCGCGTGCTGGCCGGTCGGCTGCCGTTCCCCGGCGCGAACACGCTGGCCGTGCTGACTTCGCTCGCCGTCGACACGCCGACGCCGTTGCGGTCGCTGGTGTCCGACCTGCCGCCGGCGTTCGCCGACCTGATCGACCAGCTGCTGGCGAAGAACCCGGCCGACCGGCCGCCGTCGGCCCTCGAAGTCGCCAAACGCCTCGCCGTCATCGAAGCCGAGTTGGCCGCGCCGCCGCCCGCCGCGGCCCCCGGGCCGGTCGTTGCGCCGCCGCAGTCGTCGGACTGGCGTACGCTGGTCGCGCCCCCGCCGGAGCCGGAAGCGCCGCGGCCGCGCCGGCCGTGGCTCGCGGCCATCGCACTGGTTGCGGCAATGTTGGCTGCGACCGGCGTCGTGGTGCGGCTGCTGGACCCGGAGGGCAAAGCGCTTGCCGAACTGGCAGCCGAGGTTCGCGGCCGGCCGGGGGATCCGTTCGACCCGTTTGTGTCGGGCCGGTCGTACTGGCAGCGGCTCGACGGCCGGGGCCGCTTCGAGAAGGTCGGCCGCGTCCGCTGGTTGGAATACGACGCTTCGCGGCCCGGCGGCCCGTTCGACCTGACGGAGACGGACGTGACGCCGGAGTACGTCTTCCTGTTCGACCCCGGCAAGCGGCTGGCGCTGCGGCTATCGGCCGATCGCGTCGAGGCGAAGGACGCCAACGACCAGTGGCAACCGCTGCTGTACGGCCGCTGGAACCCGTCGGCGCGCCCGCCACCTCTGCCGAAGGGCAACTGATCTCTAAAAGGCTGTGCTTGAAGAGCATTGAAGTTAGGTGTTTGGTGATCCTACCCTGCGACGAGTTTTCCCATGATAGCGTTCGGCCAACTTTGGCGTGTCTATGAGTCGGAGGCCTTGGCCGGTCAACCGTTACGTGTTCTCGGCATCGACTTGGGGACGACCAACTCCACGGTCGCTGAGGTCACGTTTGTACCCGGTCATACGCACCTGCACGAACCGCGCTGCATTCCGATTGAACAAGAGACGGACGACGGCCTCTACACGCACGTCCTCGTTCCATCCGTGGTCGCAAGTGGCGGCGGGCGCGTATTAGTCGGCGAGGGCGCGAAGCGACGGCGAGCGCAAACCCATTCCAAAGACCAGGACCTGTTTTGGGACTGCAAGAACGACATCGGCACGAAGCGCGTCTACCGGCGCGCACCCGCCGGCCTGCGCTCGCCGCGGGAGGTCGGTGGGCATGTCTTACGTCGGTTGATAGAAGCCGCCCGCACTTACGACGACGCTGCGTTCGACCGAATCGTCGTCACCGTCCCGGCGTCATTTCAAGCCGCACAGCGCCGCGACACACAGGAAGCCGCTCGCCTGGCCGGCCTGGAAATCGTTGGCGGCGACCTACTCGATGAGCCGGTCGCGGCGTTTCTGGACTTCGCCTTGACGCAGGGCCTTGCGGGTCTGGCCCCGGCCGGCGAGTCGAAGAACCTGTTCGTGTTTGACTTCGGCGGCGGCACCTGCGACGTGGCCGCGTTCCGCGTGAGGTGGCCGCGGGACGGCTACGAGATCGAAGTCGCTCCGCGGGCGGTGTCGCGCTATCACCGGCTGGGCGGCGGCGACATCGACGCGGGCATCGTGTACGACGTTCTCCTGCCGCAGATCCGCGTTCAGAACCGACTCGGCGGTTTCGACCTGGGCTACGAAGACAAGAAGAGGTTGGTCGAGCCGGCCTTTTTGAGTGTGGCCGAAGGACTCAAGATTAGCATGTGCAAAGAGGTCGCACGGCTCCGCAAGCTGGGCCGGCACCAGGGCGAGCAAGCGAACGGAGTCAAGGTCGCCCTGCCGGGCCATTTTGAATGCCGACTCGGCAGCGGCCGTGTTCTGAGCTTGAGGACGCCGGAAATGACGGCCGCCCAGTTCCTCAAGGTCTTGGAACCGTTCCTCGACCGCGAGGCCCTGTGGACGCGCGAAACGGAATTCCGCACCACCGCGTCCATCTTCGCGCCGCTATCGGACGCGCTGGACCGGTGCGGCCTCGCGCCAACCGACATCGATTTTTGCCTCCTCGTCGGCGGCAGCAGCCTGATCCCATACGTTCAGGATGCCATCCGCGATTACCTTACAGCCGCGCGATTGCTGACCTTCCCCGACGCCGAAACGGTGCAAACGGCCGTCGCCCGCGGGGCCGCTTACCACGCCTTGAGTCTCGCCGTGACCGGACGCGGCCTCGTCCGGCCCGTGACGGGGAACGCCTTGCAAATTCAGACGCAGGACGGGCCTGTCGAACTGATTCCTACCGGGTCGTCGCTGCCTTACCCGTCGACGCCGGGCGCGTGGGCGGAATGCCGTTCCTTGGCGATCCCCCAAACCGGCCGCGGCGAACCGGTCGAACTCCGCGTCGAGCTGCTCGATGGAGACGGCGCGCGAACTGCCCATCACCTCTGGTCCGTTGCCGCGCCCGTTCGCAAGGGCGACCCCCTCCTTCTGAAATACCGTATGGATGAAAATCAGACGCTGGAGGTGGTAATGCACCTCGACGGCCGACCGGGCGAGGCAGAATTTCAGTGCAAGTTCGAGAACCCGCTGACCACCGTCGTCAACCCGGCGGTTGAGCGCGAGAAGATTTTCGCGCTGGAAGAACTGTTAGCGACGAAGCAAGCACCGCGGGCGATGTGGACTCATTTGATGCGCCGGTTGGCCAAGCTTTACGAGAGCCTCGGGCAGTGCGAGCGGGCGCTCCAATGGATGAAGAAAGCCGCCAAATGCAGCGACAGGCCCGACGCGGGACTGCTCAATCGCATGGGCATTTTGTGCGACCGACTGCGCGACTACGAAAGGTCCGAGCGCTATTACCGGGAAGGGGCGGACCTCGACGACGATGACGGCGCGTGCCTTTTCAACCTCAGCTTGTCCCAACAGCGCCGGGGACTACTCCGTGAAGCCACCTCGTCGATCGACGAGGCCATCCTACGCGATCGGAAGCCGGCGTATTTGGTACTCAAAGCGGAGTTGTGCGGCGCGACCCAGCGACCGGCGGACAAGGCATCATTCCTCGCGGAGGCGCTCGAATCATTTGCCGCGCCGGTTTCGCTGGACGATTGGGGGCTGACGTGGTTCCGCCAAGCCGCGCGCCTCGCCGGTGATACGGGCCTTGTCGCCGACGCTGACCGCGAACAGGACCGTCGTAGCGATGGCGAGGATACCGAGCAATTGACGGGCCATGCACCTTTGCTACAGCACGCGGGGAGGGAGTGATGGGTTCCTGGCTGATCCCCCGCACCGACCTAAGTGCGGACCAACTGCGTGCCGTCGAACTGCCCGCGCGCGACCATCAGGTGGTCTGTGGCGCACCGGGTTCGGGGAAGACGCAAGTCCTCGTCCACCGCGCGCGACACCTGCTGGACTCCTTCGGCACGGACCCACGACGGCTCCGGATTTTCATCTTCACAAACGTCCTGAAACAGTACCTTCGCGCGGCCCTAGACGAGCTCGACTTGCCCGACAATTGCGTCTCGACGTTCAGCGCATGGTGCCGCGAGTTTTACCTGAGTCGGGTTTCGCGCCGTCTGCCGTACAAGGACAAGCAGCCCGACTTCGAAGAGATTCAACGGGGCGTATTGCAGCGTTTACGCCAGCACCCGGAATGTCCCAAGCCGTTCGACTTCGCGCTCGTCGACGAGGGCCAAGACTTGGAGCCGGATGCGTACGGAATCCTGAACGCCGTGGCCGGCCACGTCACAGTTTGCCTCGACCAGAAACAGCAGATTTACGACCGCGGCTCGACGGAACCTCAGATACTTCAATCACTCGGACTACGGTGCCGCAGCCTGTCGTTCCTGGCGGCCTACCGCTGCTCCCCGCATTTGGTTCCCCTGGCGGCCCAGTTCATCGAGGACGTCAGCCAGCGAGAGGCGTTCATCCGGCAATGCCGGCCGGCCCAGAGTTACGGCGAGACGCCCCTACTGTACGTTGCCGCGGACTTCGAAGACGAGAAGCTACGACTCATTCATGCCGTCCAATCACGCCTGGGGCAGGGCGAGCGAGTTGCCGTCCTCCTTCCCCAAAAAAGGCAGGTCTTCGGGTTCGCCCAAGGGCTATCGGAGGCGGGTGTTGATGCGGAAGTGCCGCACGAAGCCTGGCGGGACAAGGAACGGTATCCGAGCCTGGACTTTGCGAGTCGCCGGCCGAAGCTCTTGACCTACCACGGCGCAAAGGGCCTGACGTTCGATTCAGTGCTGCTGCCCCGGTTGGTTCCGGGCTCGTTCGACCGGCGCGGCGCGCCGGCGGCGAACGTCCTATTTGTGGGCGCGACGCGAGCCACAAAGTGGGTCTTCATGAGTACGATTGCCGGCCGCGAGTTGCCGGCTCTGCACGCCGTTCACCACCTTGAGCGCGAGGGCAAGCTATCCGTCAAAACGCGGGGCAACAGCTACACACCACTATCGAAAAAGTCCACGGGTTCACGGCTAGACGTTGACAGATGCCTCGACGATGACTTGCTGAGTCTACTGTAGTCGGCCATCGGTTCGCCGCCGACTCTTACTCAAATGACCCGCCCGGCTCACCGGCCGCGCGGCGCTCTACAATCTCCGCACCCATCTCGAACCTCGCGGAGGTCCCATGCGTCGCGTCTGCTACTGCGTCGCCGCGAGTCTGGACAGCTACGTCGCCGGGCCGAACGGCGAGGCCGACTGGATCGTCATGGACCCCGACATCGACTTCCTGGCGATCTTCGCCCGCTTCGACACGGTCCTGATGGGCCGCCGCACCTACGAGGCGACGCGCACGATGGGCGGCGGCCAAACGATGCCGAGCGTGACGTCGATCGTCGCGTCGCGGACGCTGCGGCCGGCGGACTGCCCCGGCGTCACCGTCGTCGGCGACGATTTGGCCGATGTCGTCGCCCGGCTGCGCCGGGAGCCGGGCAAGGACATCTGGCTATTCGGCGGCGGGTCGCTCTTCCGCAGCCTGCTGGAAATGGGGCAGGTCGATGCCATCGAGATCGCGGTGGTGCCGGTGCTGCTCGGCGGCGGTATCCCGCTTCTGCCGTCGCCGGCCGGCCGGGCGAAGTTGAAGCTGACCGGAACGAAGACGGACAAGACGTCCGGCATCGTGTCGTTGGAGTATGCGGTCGTGAAGGCGGCGAAGCGACCGCGGTCGGGTATCGTGAAAGGGTCGCCAGCGCCGGAGGTTTCCGATGGTTCCCGTCCCCGCAAGTCCGCCCGCCGAACCCGTTGAGCAGCGCGTCGCCCGGCTGTTGGCAACCTGGCGCGACCAAACGGCGTACCTGTCGTCGAGCACTCAGATAACTCAACACCTGGCGTACCAGGAATTGATCGCACTGGGACCGGCCGCCTTGCCCGGCCTGTTCCGCGACCTTGAGCGCACCCGCGACGGTCACTTGTCGAAAGCGTTGGCGGCCATCACCGGTGCCAGCCCGGTCCCGGCCGATGACCGGGGTCACGTCGGCAAAGTCGCGGATGCCTGGTTGCACTGGGCCGCGGAGAACGGCTGGCGATGAGGGAAGGCATCGAGTCGTGCTTCCCCGGCTTACAGACCACGACGTTCGCGGTCACCAGCGCGGCGACGCGGGACTACAACTGCGTCGCCTGGGCGGCAGGCGACACGACTCGTTGGTGGTGGCCCGACCTGGAGGACGGGGACGACGTGGCCTACTGGCCCGAGGGTATTGCGAACGAGGAGACGGTCGACGCGTTCATTACGGCGTTCTCGGCCTTGGGGTACGTCCCCTGTGCTGGCGAGGAAAAGGAGGCCGGCTTCGAGAAGGTCGCGATTTTCGCCAACGGTGCCGCGCCGACTCACATTGCCCGTCAACTCCCGACCGGCCGCTGGACGAGCAAACTCGGTCAACGCGAGGACATCGAACACGACTTGCACGCCGTCGAGGGCGATGCGTACGGGATGGTCGTCCGCGTCCTCAAGCGGCCGCTCCCAGTGTCGTAACCGGGGCGTAACCGGTGGCGAGGTAGCCCGCGCTTGCTTCCCCCCCCGTCCATAAGGTAGCCTAGAGGGTTACGCCAGCGCGAAGGAGTCCGCATGTCGGGACCCGTGAACCCCGGTGCATTGCCGACCGAACGCCAGACCGGCGTGCCCCGGCCGGACCTGACGCCCACCGACCGCCTCCCCCCCGGCCCCGCCGCCACGCCGCCGCCGGGCACCACTCCGTCGCAGCGGCTCGGGCAATACCTGATCGTCGGCCGGCTCGGCGAGGGTGGCATGGGCGTCGTCTACGAAGCCCGCGACACCGCGCTCGATCGGCCCGTCGCGCTCAAGGTCCTCCGGGCCGACCTCGCGGCCGACCCCGACAGTCGCACGCGCTTCCTGCGCGAGGCGCGGGCCGTCGCTGCCGTCCGCAACGATCACGTCGTCACCGTCTATCAAGTCGGCGAGGAGAACGGCGTGCCGTACCTGGCGATGGAGTTGTTGCGCGGCGCGCCGCTCGACCGCTACCTCGCCCAACAGAAACCGATCTCGCACGCCCAGGCGATGCGCATCGGCCGGGAGACGGCCATCGGGCTGGCGGCCGCCCACGCGCGCGGCATCGTCCACCGCGACGTGAAGCCGGCCAACCTCTGGCTCGAAGCGCCGACCGGCCGGGTCAAGGTTCTCGACTTCGGTCTGGCTCGACCCGCCGACGATGGCGAGCGGCTCACCTCGACCGGCGTGGTCATGGGTACGCCGGCATTCATGTCGCCCGAACACGCCCGCGGCGAGAACGTGGACGAGCGCTCCGACCTGTTCAGTCTCGGCGGCGTGCTGTACCGGCTGGTCGCCGGCCGGCTGCCGTTCCCCGGAGTCAGCAGCATGGCCGTCCTGACCGCGTTGGCCGTCGATACGCCGCCGAAGGTGCGCACCCTCGTGCCGGAACTGTCGCCGGGATTTGCCGATGTCATCGACCAGTTGTTGGAGAAGGACCCGGCGAAACGGCCCGCGACCGCCGACGAGGTGGCGCGGCGGCTGCGCCTGGCCGGCAAGTCGCCCTCCAGCGCGGACACCGCGATCGCGGCCAAGCCCGGCAAGCCGCGGCGGCGCTGGCCGCTGGCCGTTGCCGCGGGGGCCATCGCCCTGGCGGCGCTGGCCGGCATCGTCATCTGGATCACGAACGCGGACGGCTCGAAGGTCAAGATTGAGGTGCCGGACGGCGCGACGGTGACAGTCGAGCGCGATGGCAAGGCCGAGGTGCCGGTGAAGGCCCCGCCGGTGCCGCCGGGCGAGCGGGCCGACGTGCCGCCGCCGCCGCCGTTCGAGCGTAAGGTCTGGCACCGCGACGACGGCCAGGGCGGTTTCGAGCGCACCGCCGGCAAGACCTGGCGCGAGGTGTCGCCGGACAAGCCGAACGGCTCGTTCGCGTTCGCCGAAGTCCGTTCGACGGCGGACTACATCGACCTGTACGACGCCAAGCGCGACATGACGCTGCGGCTCTACCCCGACGGCGTGGACCTGCTGCGCGGTGCCAAGTGGGGCCGGCTGTACGACGGCCACTGGTTCGACCCGAACTTCCGCCCCCCGGAGGGCAAGGCCAAGGGGCCGGAGGGCAAGAGCAAAGGCCCGGAGGGCAAGAGCAAAGGCCCGCCGCGCGGCAAGGGCGAGCCGAAAGGCCCGCCGAATTAGAACATCTACTGAGGTTGCAAAAGGCGACTCCCCAACTCAGAATTGGAGCCGTCGTGCGGCCGATTTACCACATTACCCACGTCGATAACCTGCCTGGCATCATCGGCGCGAGCCGGCTGTGGTCGGACGCGCGTCGAAGGGCGATGGGGTTCGACTGCACGAACATAGGGCACCCAAACCTCAAGCAGAAGCGGTTGCACCGCGCAGTGGACAAGTCGGTGGGTGGGACGTTGGGCGAATACGTCCCTTTCAACTTCTGCAACAGGTCGGTGATGCTGTACCCTATCCATAAAGGCCGAGTCGAAGGCTACCACGGTGGTCAAGCCGCCATAGTCCATTTGGTGTCGTCCATCGAAGCAGTTATCGCTTCTCAGCGCCCTTGGGCGTTCACCGACGTTCATCCGGTCCTAGCTTTCGCCCGCTTCTTCGACAGTCTTGATGACTTGGACCAAGTGGATTGGTCCGTCATGCCGCAGAAGTACTGGAGCAGCAAAGGGGTTAAGGAGTATCGAGAGGCCGAGTTCCTGGTCCACGACTGGTTCCCTTGGGGTTGCGTCCAAACCATTGGCGTGTATAGCCCCCAAATAGCGAACCGCGTTCGCGGCATTCTTGTGCCCGGTACGCACCAGCCGCCAGTCGAAGTTCGTCGTGAGTGGTACTACTAGCAGCCATGATTGAGTCGGGTCACGGAAATCTGTTGGACGCGGATGCGGAAGCCCTGGTGAACACCGTGAATACGGTGGGCGTGATGGGTAAGGGCATCGCTCTGCAATTCAAGCGGGCCTTTCCGGAGAACAACGCCGCCTACGAAAAGGCGTGTGCCGCGGGCCAAGTCGTCCCTGGCCGGATGTTCGTGTTCGACCGGCATTCTTTGCAGAAACCGCGCTACATCATTAACTTTCCCACGAAGCGGCACTGGCGAGCCGGGTCACGAATCGCGGACATCGAATCTGGTTTGGTTGCCCTGGTCGCAGATGTTCGCCGGCTGGGGATCGGCTCCATCGCCATTCCGCCGCTGGGCTGTGGACACGGCGGCTTGGACTGGCACGACGTGCGGCCGCGCATCGAAGCCGCGTTCGCCGGCTTGCCGGAAGTCCGAGTGATCTTGTTCGCTCCCGGTGCGACACCGGTGGCTGAGGCGATGCCTAGCCGGACGAAGCGTCCCAGGCTGACCGTAGCTCGGGCGTCCCTACTGGGCCTGATGCATCAATATGCGGAGACCGGGTACGATAGCCCACTGTCCCTTTTGGAAGTCCACAAGCTAGCGTACTTTCAACAGTTGGCGGGCGAAGGCCTCAAACTGAGTTTCGAGAAAGGGCACTACGGGCCTTACGCTGACAACCTGCGGCACGTCATGAATGCCCTCGAAGGCCATTACATCTCTGGTGTCGGTGATGCGCCGAACAAGCCGGACACGCCGATCCGCCTCCTGCCCGATGCCCCGGCTGCGGTGGACCAGTACCTCAATGACCATCCCGCAACTCGCGACCGGTTTGAGCGAGTCGCCAAGCTAATCGAAGGTTTCGAGACTCCCTATGGAATGGAGTTGTTGTCCACCGTCCATTGGGTCGCCGCCGAACTCCAGGGCGTTAGCGATAACCCGGACGAGGTGTTTGACAGCGTCGTCACTGCGGTGCATGCCTGGGGCAAGCGCAAAAAAGACATGCACCCGGACCACATTCGCGCGGCACTGCGCCGACTCGACGAGCAAGGGTGGCTGTGACGATTCGTTCACTGACCGCCCCGTCGCCCGTGAGCTACCCTGTCCTTGTCCGACCCGTCTGCCCCGCCGTGCCGTCGTGGCCCGGCCCCCTGTGCCTTCCATCATCGCACCAGGGATTCTCCATGACTGCACCATCCACGACGATCAAACTCCGCGTCGAGCGGCTCGAACACCGCGCCCTGCCGGCCGTCAATATCAGCGTCAACGCCGCCGCCAATCTGCGCGCGATCGACCCGCTGATCTACGGCACCGCCTACGCCAGCGCGACGCAGCTCGCCGACCTCAACGCCACCAACAACCGCTGGGGCGGCAACGCCACCACCCGATACAACTGGCAAAGTAACGCCTCCAACCGCGCCGCCAACTGGTACTACGAGAGCCTGCCCGACAGCGGCAGCGCTCCCAGCGCCTCGGCCGACGCCTTCGTCAACGACAACCAGAGCGCCGGGGCACAAACGACGCTGACCGTCCCGACCATCGGTTGGGTCGCCCGGCTCGGCCCCGGTCGCACCCGCACCGCCAGCTACCCGCGCAGCGTGTACGCGAACCAGACCAGCTACGACCCGTGGTGGTCGGAAGCCGGCAACGGTCAGACGGCGGCCGGCCCGATCCAGGGCACCGACCCGAACCGGGCCAACCAGCCGTCCACGCCCGCCTTCCAGCAGGGCTGGTTCCAGCACCTCGTCGGCACCTTCGGCAACGCGACCGCCGGCGGCGTCCGCTACTACGCGATGGACAACGAGCCGAGCCTCTGGCATTCGACCCACCGCGACGCGCACCCCAACGGCGCGCCGATGGCCGAGATCCGCGATGCCATCCTCAACTATGCGGCTGCGCTGCGGGCCGTGGACCCCGGCGCGACCATCCTCGGCCCGGAGGAGTGGGGCTGGAGCGGCTACTTCCTCAGCGGCATGGACCAGCAGTACGGCGCGACCACCGGCAACTGGGGCAACCTGCCCGACCAGACCGCCAACGGCGGGGCACAGTACATGCCGTGGCTATTGTCGCAACTGCGGGCTTACGACCTGGCGAACGGCACCCGCTCGCTCGATGCCTTCACGTTGCACTACTACCCGCAGGGCGGCGAGTTCTCCGACGATGTCTCGCAGTCGATGCAACTCTTACGCAACCGTTCGACTCGCAGCTTGTGGGACGCGACCTACGTCGATCAAAGCTGGATCGGCACCACCGGCCAGCCGGACGGCGGCCGGGTGCGGCTCGTCCCGCGGATGCAGGCGTGGGTGGCCGCCAACTATCCCGGCCTGAAGACCGGCCTGACCGAGTACAACTGGGGCGCGGAGGGCCACATGAACGGGGCCACCACCCAGGCCGACATCCTCGGCATCCTCGGCCGCGAAGGTCTCGATATGGCCAACCGCTGGACCACGCCGGCGACCAACTCGCCGACGTACCTGGCGATGAAGCTGTACCGCAACTACGACGGCCAGGATTCGACGTTCGGCGAGACCTCCGTGCAGGCGACGGTGCCGAACCCCGATCAGGTGTCGTCGTTCGCTTCTCTGCGGGCCGACGGCGCGCTGACCGTCATGGTCGTCAACAAAAACCTGGTTTCGACGCCCGGCGCGACGACGCAGATCACCGTCAACCTCAGCAACTTCGCCCACGGCACGACGGCCCAGGTCTGGCGACTGGCCGCGACGAATTCGCAGCAGACATCGGCGTCGATTGCGCAGCTCGCCAACGCGACATTTTCGGCCGACAGCCTGACGTTCGACGCGCCGATGCAGAGCGTGACCTTGTTCGTGATCGCCCCGGCCGCGACGACGCCGGCGGTGCAAACGATCGTCATCGGCGATGGCACCGCGCAGCGCTCGGCCGTGCGTTCGCTGACGGTGACGTTCAACAGTTCGGTCACGTTCGACACCGGCGCATTCGCGCTCCAGCGCGGCGATGGGGCGACGGTATCGCCAACGGTGACGACGGCGGTGATCGATGGCCGCACGGTGGCGACACTGACGTTCGCCGGCGCGAACACGGAGTTCGGCTCGCTGGCCGACGGCCGGTGGACGCTGACGGTGCTGGGATCGCACGTCCACGCGGCCGGCAACCCAACGCTGACGATGGCCGGCGACGCGACGGCGGCGTTCCACCGCCTGTTCGGCGACGCCAACGGCGACGCGACGGTGAACGCCTACGACTTCGGCCAGTTCCGCCCGGCGTACGGCTCGTCGTCGGGCGGCGCGACGTACGTCTCGTGGCTGGACTTCGACAACGACGGCTCGATCAACGGCTTCGACTTCGGCATGCTGCGCAACCGCTTCGGCGTGACGCTGCCGTAGGTTCCGTTGATAGCGTCGTGGATTATTGGCACGACCGCCGAATCCGCTTGCCGTGACGGCGGCGTGCCACACGCATATAATGCATTTGGGTTGCGATCCGAAGCGATTTTGGGCGAACTCATTTTGGCACCGAGGGAAGGATTCGGCGGACTCTGGAATGGTGAAGCGGGAGGCGACTCATGTCCAAAGACTCCAACTTCGTCAACCCGCCGATCGTCGAGTTAGTCCTCGGGGCGCAGTTCTCGCCGCTCACTAAGCTGTCGTCCGGCCATTTCGGGGTGTTCTGGCAGGCGCTGGGCGAGGGATGGGTCGATCCTGCCGACGCCCCGGTTCTGGATGAGCAGTTCGAACTGTTCGAACGGCCCAGACGAGGCGGGTCACCTGGTTTGCAACTCCGAATTGAGCCGGTGCGACTCCCCGGCCGGTTCCAACTCCGTCACGCCAGCGGCGACCGTCTGCTTCAAGTACAGTCGACCCGCTTTCACCTGAACTGGCGAAGGCGTGGTGGGTTCTACCCGAGCTATCGCATTCTGATCGCAGAATTTGAGCTCGCGCTCAGGCGATTTGAGACGTTCGTTTCGGATGCCGGACTTGGTGCGCTGGCGATCAACCAATGGGAGATTACATACATCGATGCGTTCGCTAAGGGCGAGTACTGGCAGACGCCGGCCGACTGGCCGAAGGTGTTGCCGGGGCTTTTCGGGCCGTTGTACGAGGCGGACGACGAGTCGCTTGGGCTGGAACGTCGTGCAGCCGAGTGGAGTTATGAGATCAAGCCTCGGCGTGGCCGGTTGCACGTCGTAGCGCGGCCGGGGCAGAGCGTCGGCGACGACCGAGAATCACTACTGCTCCAAATGACGGCCCGCGGGCCGGTGGGGAAGAGCGGCGTCGCGTCGCTAAGGGATGGGCTCGATCTCGGGCACGCGGTTGCCCTCAAGACGTTTTTGGGTGTCACCTCGGACGAAACCAAGACCCGTTGGGAGGTGTCGGAATGACATCAGTCATGAAATCCGCCGGCGGGGCATCGGCGTATTCGATGAGCGACGATTTCCCGACGCAGCCGCTCTGCGAGTCGGGAACTCTCGTGGCTTCCGGAGAGTCAATTGGTTCGGATCCCTGGGCGCAACGAATCGACGAGTTACTGCGGATCCGCGGACTCGAAGACGATTGGGACGGCGAAGGTACTGAAGCGCCTGACCACGCTCTCGTGGACGGGGCGATTACCCTAGCCCTAAAGCTCCGAGCGAACGCCTACCACCCAGCCGACCGCGTAATCGCTGGCGTGAACGGAACCGTCATTTTCGAGTGGTTCACGCACGGCGGGTATGTGGAAGTTGAAGTGACCTCGCCCGTGGACGTGGAGATTCGCAGGGTGGAAAAGCAGGCGACCGCAACTCACGCCCTCGGCCACACGACATGCCGATAGCCTCTTCGGTTCGGGAACGACAGCGGACGGCGGTGCGGGGTCGCCATGAAAGACGAGACGGACCCGATCGCGGAGGACGAGTGTCTGTTGCGGCGGGTCCGTGTCGAGAAGTTTCGGACGACAGATGTTCCAATTATCTCCCCAAACGCATTCGAGCCTCGGGTTAAGGGCCGCGACACAGATGCCGACGGGATCAGCCTCTACCGGCGAGATTGCTTGAACGACCCGGCGGAAATTCTGGCGCACCTTCCGCCCGAGAAGCGCAACGTGACGGGCATCGTCGGGGTTACCGTCCGCGAAATCACCCGGCTCGGCATGACGGTTCGCATTGCGCCGGACCCGGATATCAAAGGGCACGTCGTAATCCCCGAGCTGAACGCATCCGCCTACGCAACCGACAAGTCTGCGTTCACTCACATCAAGCTCGCGCTGGCTGAAGCAGCGAGCGAAAACATCGTTCGTTGGCCTGACTCGGAACTCGCTGGATAGCTCTGCTGTGCGGTGACGAGGCCGTCGAACAAAAACGGGATTGCTACGACCCGCCCGCATTGCGAACGACGCTCGCTTGCGGGAATCGATCGAAGGCGTCGAGGATCGCTGCCGTCGGGCCGACCGTGCCCGGAATCTCACCATCGTCGCGCAGGTCGCGGAAGTGCCCACAACCTAGCCGACATTGACCCGCGTCGCGGTCAACCGCCGGCCCGGCCCGTCTGGTACTTCGCCCACTGCGACACGATCGCCGCGAACGCTCGCTTCTTGGCGCGGAAGTCGGCTTCGTCGGCGAACGCCACGAGGGCGCGGTCGTCCGACTTCCACGTCAGCAAGCCCGCCGGGTCGGCGAGCGTTGCCCGCAGCGTGCCGTCGTCGCGGCCCTTGGCCCCGAGGTGCAGCACGACCAGCACGCCCTCCTTCGGCCGAACGTTGACCGTCGCAAACCAGCCGTGGCAGTAGAAGCTCGGCGAGTTCCACTTGATGCCCTCGGTGATTGCTGGGTCGGCCGCGAGGGTCGCGCGGCGGACGGCCTCGACCACGGGCTTCAGTGGGTGGTCCAGCGCGGCCAGGAACGCCGCCACGGCCGCGGGGTCGTCGTGTTCGCTCGTCCGGCGGGTAGCCATGCCAAGTCCTTTCGTCGGTCATTACGGCGCGCAGCCCCGGTGATAGAAGGACTAGCCGCAGCACGTCGGTCGCGGTCAGGCCAGTTCCCGTCCGAGGAAAAGCGCCCCCGGCACCGGGTTCGGGCAGTACGGCTCGATCTCCGCGAAGCCGAGCGACCGGTACAGTGCGATAGCGTCGGCCATCGACGGCAGCGTGTCGAGGCAGATGTGGCGGTGGCTGGCCGCGGTGGCGGCTCGCAGCACGTGCTCGGTCAGCGCTCGACCGAGGCCGCGACCGCGGAACGCCGGTCGCACGTACAGCCGCTTCATCTCACACCGGTCCTCGCCGAGCGGGCGCAGCGCGACGCAGCCGGCCACGTCGCCGCCGGCGTCGGCCAGCCACAGGCCGCCGGCGGTTGGGGCGTAACGACCCGGCAGCCCGGCCAGTTCCGCGGCGAACCCCTGGAAGCAGAGGTCGATGCCCAGCCCGGCCGCGTATTCCTCGAAGAGCGTCCGAACCACGGGCAGCTCGTCCGGGAACAGTGCCTCGCGGATTTGCATGGCGTCGCCTCCGCTACCCGCCGCGGGCCGGCCGCACGCCCTTGCCGGTCTTGCCCGTGGCGCTGTCGCCCAGGTCGTCCCGCGCCCGCTCCGCCAGCGCCTTCAGCCGCGCCACCACATCCGGGTGGTCGGCAACCACGTCTTTCGATTCGCCGATGTCGGCCGCGAGGTCGAAGAGGGCAAGCCCGATGGAGCCGGTGCCTTCGCCGCCGGGCCGGCCGCCAGAGCCGGGCTTGCCCGTCAGCGTCCGGTACTTGTGCGGGAAGTGCAGTTTCCAGCGGCCGTCGCTCACCGCCTGCAACTCGCGGCCCCAGTAGAACGCATAGCCCTCGTGCGGCGAACGCGCGCCCGGGGTGCCGGCCAATAGCGGCCACACGTCCTTGCCGTCGATCGGCAGCGGCGGTGGCCCCGCGCCGACCAGCGCCGCCAGCGTCGGCAACACGTCGATGTTCATCACCATCGTGTCGCAGACGCGGCCGGCCGGCAGCCGGCCCGGCCAGCGGGCCAAAAACGGCACCCGCACCCCGCCCTCGAACGATGTGCCCTTGCCCTCGCGCAGCGGCCCGGCCGAGCCGGCGTGGTCCCCATAGGGCAGCCACGGGCCGTTGTCCGACGCGAACATCACCAGCGTCCTGTTGTCCAGCCCGCGGTCCTTGACCGCCGCCAGCACCTGCCCGACGGACCAGTCGAGTTCCTCGATCACGTCGCCGTACAGGCCGCGGGCCGACTTGCCGCGGAAGGCATCCGATGCGGCCAGCGGTACGTGCGGCATCGAGTGCGACAGGTACAGGAAGAACGGC
>CAZNSL010000028.1:0-15468 GCA_964574975.1 uncultured Alcaligenaceae bacterium
CGACCCACACCGAAGCGTTCTTCAACCAAGGCATGAGCTTGATGAAGCTCAACCCGCTCTTGGCCGCCCGCAGCTCGGCTGGGTCTTCCTCCGACTCGTCGCGCAACGCCTCGACATCTTTGTGCCGGAACAGGGCGTTGTCGTCGAAGGTAATCTTCGCGTCGAGGGCCATGACCTCGCCCTTTGGCGTCACCACCAATGGGTTGATCTCGGCCAGCGAGCAGTCCTTCTCCAGAAAGACCTTGCTGACGGCCATCATGATCGTCTCGGCCGCCGGCACTTGCTCGGGGGTGAAGCCCAGCTCGTAGGCGAGCCGCCGGGCCTGGTGCGGTAACAGGCCGAGTTCCGGCGACACCGGCACCTTGAGGATCTTCTCCGGCGACCGGGCGGCGACCTCTTCGATATCGACGCCGCCTTCGCTGGAGGCCATCATCACCGGCACGCCGCGCTCGCGGTCGAGGACCATGCCGAGGTAGTACTCCTTGGCGATGTCGGCCGCGTCCTGCACCAGCACCTTCGATACCTTCTGACCATCCTCGCCGGTCTGTTTGGTGACGAGCGGGTACTTGAACATGACCTCGGCGGTCGCCTTCACGTCGTCGCGCTTGGTGAGGTACTTCACGCCGCCGAGTTCGGAGTTGCTGCCTTTGAAGCGACCTTTGCCGCGACCGCCAGCGTGGACCTGGGCTTTGAGGACGACCGGCTTGCCGCCGAAGGCGTCGAACGCGGCAACGGCCTCCTCCGGCGAGGACGCGACGGTCCCCTTGGGGACGGGGGCCCCGGCGGCGGCGAGTAGTTCCTTGGCCTGGTATTCGTGAATCTTCATGGGTGGGACCGTCGAGGAATGGTGGCGCGTGTCTGCGTCGTTATACGGCCGGGGACGGACGGCGGCGCGGCTCAGTCGAACGGGAATAGCCCTTCGTCCTTCAGTGCCCGTCGGTGGTTGACGCGGCTCAAGTCGTTGATGTTCAGGGCCAGAATCGTCGTTCGGCCGACGGGCGTGCGGCCGACCAGGACGGCCCCGCGCCAGCGAAAGTGGGTCGCCCACCGCTGGCGGCGCGGGTTGAACAGCCGGATGAACCGGCCGGTGTCGGTGTTCAGTCCGGTGGCGTCCGTCCCCTTGAACGAGTTGCAAAAGCTACAACTCAAAGCCAGGTTTGCGGCCGTCGTCGATCCGCGATGTTTGAGGGCGACGATGTGGTCGACGTGGAACGACAGGTTGGAGAGGTGTTCGGGCAAGTGGCAGTACTCGCACCGTCCACCGGCCCGCCGGCGGACCAGTCGCGCGAGGGTGGCCGGGATGGCCACGGTCAGGCGGGCCTCGCCTTGGTCGGCTTACGCTTGAGCAGTCGGCGAGCCTTCGACTGGAGCGTCCCGAGTACGGCATCGGCCTTGAGGTAGTCGTACAGTTCGTCCCACTCGGCCGGCGATAGCACGTCGCTCTGGTTGCGCTCGACTAGCTCTTGGACGCGGGCCTTGTCGTCGGCGGAAAAGCCGAGTGTCAGGACGTAGCGCGCGACCTCCGGGGACATATCGCCACTGCTGAACAGGCGAGGCAGGACGGAGGCTTTCGGCGACCGGACGGGTTTCGGCTTGGCAACGGCCATCGGCGGCGGTCCTCGCGGCGTGAAAGGCAGGCGCGAAAGGTAGCATACCACCACCGGCGCAACGGGTCGAGCCGTGAAGCGCTGTCGGTCACCGCGGCGGTTCCCATCGCGGCAATTCCAGAATGCGGACATTGCCATTATTGCCGACAATTGCGGCCCGCGTCCCGTCGCGGTCGATCTGCATGTTCTGAGCGACAAAAAAACCGTCGATCTGGGCCAACACCTGGACCGTGCGGATGTCGATCAACCGGATGCAATGATCGTGACTGGCGTAATACCACCCACCTTCCTCGGTGACCGCGTGGCCGCTCGCCGTCAGTGCCCGGCGGCCGTCGGGCAACCACCGCACGGCACTCAGCCCGGTGGGGTGCAAATACGCTGCGAGTTGTCGGCCGCTGGACACGTCCCAGAGCCGCACAGTTTTGTCGAGACTAGCTGTGAGTAACGAGCGTGCGTCTGGAGAAAGGGCGCTCCGGATGACCGTCTTACTATGACCCAAGTAGGGTCGGATCGGTCGAGTCTGTTCGATGTCCCACAACAGGGCCGAAGTGTCCTCACCGCACGTAACGAAAAATCGCCCATCCGAACTCGCGTCGAGGCATTCGATAAAGCCTGTATGCCCTTCGTAAACGCGAATACACAGTCGGCGTTCGAGGTCCCAAAGCCGCGCTGTTCGGTCGTTGCCACACGAGAGCAATTGCTTCCCCGCAGGTAAGAAGGCGAGGGAACGAACGGGTGCGGTGTGGCCCCGCAAGCGGCCGATTTCCGTGCCAGTCACAGCGTTGATGACGGTGATGGTGTATTCGCCGTTAGTCGTCCACTTTCCGTCCTGGTAGACGAACCCTCCTGCGAATGCGGCCTCTCGTCCATCTGGGGAAATGGCGAGCGCATGGACATCGCTGGAATGTCGAATCGAGTAGTTGGGTCGGAGCGTTTTCGGATTCCACGATTGAACCAATTGATCCACACTGCTGGTCAGCGCGCGGTCCCAATTCGGCGTCACCGCAACGCTTCTCACCGCATTATTCGGTGTATGTCCGAGGTACCGGCTCCGTTCCTTAAGCAACTTCGTCCCCGCAGTGGCGGTCAAAACGACCGGTTCGGGGGGCGTGCCGAGAATCGCGTCCACGGTCTTCGCCAATGCATCCTCGGCCAACGCCGGCGTCAACGCCAGCGCCTTGTCGCGGTCGCGGCGGGCGTTGCCGACATCGCCCAACTTGGCGTACAGACCCGCCCGCTCCAGGTAGTGGCGTCCGAAATTCGACCGCCGACCAGAGGGCAAGTCCGCGTCGAGGATCGCGTTGTAGTCCTGGAGCGCCGCCGCCGTGTCGCCCTTGGCGTCGTGGGCCAGACCACGCAAGGCCAGCGCTGCGACGGTCTGCGAGGGATCGAGTTTCTGCGCTTCGGTGCAGTCCGCGATGGCGTCGTCGGCGCGGCCGGCTTCTTTGTTGGCTTTCGCCCGCTGGACCAAAATGGCCGCCCGCGCCGCCGGATTCGCTTGCCGCTTCAGGCACTCGCCGAAGTCGGCCGCCGCCTCGTCGTACCGCTTCTGGCCCATACGGGCCAGCGCTCGCACTTCCCACGCTGAAGCAACTCCGGGGTCGAATGAGATGACCTGGGACGCTCCGTCTGCGGCCGCTTCATAGTTGCCGGCGGCCAGATTGGCCCGGGCGGAGGCGACCGTACTAGCCGCCACCTGAGGCCAAGCGATCTTCGGTTTCGGCGGAGGCGGCGATTGGCTCACGACGGTTGGTGCCTTATTCGTCCCGCCGTCACTACCAGCAATCGCAGCCGCCAACTTCTTTTGAGCTAGTTCGACCGGGTTGGGCGGCGAGACCTCCACCGGCTGCTTTGGTGGAGGCGTATTCGTGGCGACGGGCGTCGTCTCGCGCGGCTTCGCCACGAACCACGCGAGCGCACCGAGTAACGCGACGACGGGTAACGCAGCTACGGCGGCGACCGCGGGGTGCCGCCGCGACCAGCGTGCCAGCCGCGTCGCCGTGCCTGCCGGCCGCGCTTCTGGCCGCTGTTTGTCCAGCCAGCGACCCAGGTCGTCGGCGAACGCCTGGCAATCGGCGTAGCGGTCCTTCGGCTTCTTCGCCATCGCTTTGAGGCAGATGGCTTCCAGTTCCGCCGGCAGGTACGGCCGCAGCGACCGCGGCGGCGGCGGATCGAAGTGCATCGCGTTCGCTAACACGACGGCCGGCGGGCCGGAGAACGGCACCCGCCCCGTCAACAACTCGTACAGCACCACGCCGAGCGAGTACTGGTCGGACGCCGGCTGGGCTTCGCCCTGCTGGCCGGCGGCGTGTTCCGGGGCCATGTACGCTGGCGTGCCCATGACGGCCCCGTCGCGCGTCAGCCGCTCGCCGGTGTCGCCGCAGGCGGCGAGGCCGAAGTCGGTCAGGTGCGGCTCGCCGTCGGCGTCCAGCAGGACGTTGTCGGGCTTGATGTCGCGGTGAACGACGCCGGCCCGGTGCGCCGCGGCGACGGCCTCGGCCAGCCGGCGCACCAGCCGCGCGGCGCGGCGAAACTCCACCCGGCCGGCGTCGATCTCGTCGGCGAGCGGCTTGCCGTCGATGAAGCCGGCGGCGATGTAGTACGTCGCGCCGTCCTGGCCGGCGTCGTATACCGGCACGATGTTCGGGTGCTTCAGCCGCGCTGCCGCCTTGGCCTCGCGCAGGAAGCGTTCGACGCGCTGCGGGCCGTTCAGCGTGCCCGGCCGCGGCACCTTGACCGCCACTTCGCGGTCGAGTTGCGGGTCGTGAGCGCGGTAGACGGTGCCGAACGCCCCGGAGCCGAGGACAGCCCGGACCACAAAGCGGCCGACCGTCGCGGGCACGTCCGGTGGCCGACGATCCGGTAGGGGCTGCACGACCGTCGTCTCGACGCAGGGCGCATCGACCGTCGGAACGGCGGTGAAGCGGGTGCCGCAATGTCTGCAGCGAACCGGTCGGCCAAGGTGCCGATCCGATAACGGTGACGTACGGCCGCAAGCCGGGTTCGGGCACTGGACGGTAGTGGGCATGGCGACGCTCCAGGGGCGGTCGGTCCCCATCCTATCGCGCCATCCAACGACTTGCCAGCACCTGCGCGGCCGCCCGTCGGTTCGTGAGCTACACTTCGGCAGTCCCACTTCGCCGGCGCGGGTGACCTCGCGGGCGTTCATGTCTTTGCTTGAGGATTGGCCCATGACGCCCGAAGCCGGGATGCGCGTCGCGTCGTCGCTCGCCGAGCGCGAGACGGTCACCGTCCGCATCGGCCGGGTGCCTGCCTCCACCCCACGCCCGACGTGTCCCGACACCGACGTTCTGCTACCCCCGGTCGCTGGCGGCTACGAGTTGGCGGGCCTCATCGGTCGCGGCGGCATGGGCGTCGTCTACAAGGCCCGGCACCGCACGCTCGACCGGCCGGTCGCCTACAAGGTGCTGACCCACCTGGCGACGACCGACCCGATGGCCGTCGAACGCTTCCGCAGTGAGGCGACGCTGCTGGCCAAGCTCCAGCACCCGCACGTCGTCCAGGTGTTCGACTTCGGCACCTGCGATGGTACGCCGTACCTGGCGATGGAGTACGTTCCCGGCGGCTCGCTCGCTCAATTCTTGCGCGACCGGCGGACGACGCCGCGCGAGGCGACGGAACTGGTGGCGACGGTGGCCCGGGCCGTTGGCCACGCCCACGACCAGGGCATCATCCACCGCGACCTGAACCCGGCCAACATCCTCCTGACGCCCGACGGCCAGTCCAAGGTCGCCGACTTCGGTCTGGCGCGCGATCTCGGTGGCGAGCGGCTCACCCGCACCGGCGTGACCGCCGGCACGCCGCACTACATGTCCCCCGAACAACTCAACGCCGGCGACGCGCAGACGCCGGCCGTCGACGTGTGGGCCGCCGGCGTCATCCTCTACGAGATGCTGACGGGCACGGTGCCGTTCCCCGGCCGCGACACCCAGCACATCCTGACCAACATCCTCTGCCACGAGGCCGTACCGCCACGGGCCTGGCAGCCCGACCTGCCGCGCGACCTCGAAACCATTTGTCTGAAGTGCCTTCAAAAAGACCCGACGCGCCGCTACGCCAGCGGCGACGACCTGGCTGCCGACCTCGAGCGCTTCCTCGCCGGCCAGCCGATCCTCGCGCGGCCGGCCAGCCGGGTCGAGAAGGCGGCGCGATGGTGCCGGCGCAACCGGGCCGTCTCCGGGCTGACGGCCGCCGTCGCCTTTTTGCTGATCGCCGGCAGCGCGGTGTCCCTGGGCTTGGCCCGGTGGGCGCTGGGCGAACAGGCCCGCGCCGTGGCCGCCGCCGACGCCGAGGCCGAACTGCGCCGCCGGGCCGAGGTCGCCACTGCCGCCGAGGCCAAGGCACGCGGTGAGGCGGAAGCCACCGTCTCGCTACTCGACAAGTTGCTGGGCACACTCATGCCCGGCAAGGATGCCTGGGCCGAGTTCCGTCGCAAAACCGACGAGGCCGCTGCTGCCCTGGCCACCGATGGTCGCGATCCGCTGCTGCGCGCCCGTCTGTTGTACACCCTGGCGTTGACCCGCCGTCGGCTGGGCGATTTGGACGCGGCCGTCGGCTTGATGGAACAGTCGTGGGCGCTGCGGCAGCAGTACCTGCCGCCGACCGATCCGGTGTACCGGACGACGGGCCACCAAATGGCGTACACCTACTACCACGTCGACCGCCACGAGGACAACCTGCGAGTCCTGAAGCCGCTCGTCGAGGCCCAGTTGGCGGAGGTGCCGGCGGAGTCGGCGGCCGCGATCGACTTGCTCCGAGGGCTGATGATGGCCTACGCGGGTGCGGGCCGGCGCGACGAGGAGCTAGCGCTGGGCGAACGCATCCTCGCCCTGTGCCAAAAACTCTACGGCGACGACCACGAGAAGACGCATTGGATTCGCGTCAACCTGGCCCAGCACGACCTCCGCGAGAAGCGGTACGACCGCGTCATCCCGGTCTACGAGCGCGCTCTGGCCCGCTTCACCGCGCACTGCGGGCCGGTCTCGGACGAGGTGGTGTGGACGCGGGGCAACCTGGGCAAGTGCTACTTCCACACGGGCCAGATCGACCGCGCCATCCCGCTATTGCGGGCGACCTACGAGCGCGACCTGGCCATCCAAGGCCCGTCGCATCACTTCACACTCGTATCCGGCGACTACCTGGCGCGGGCGTATGAGAAGGCTGGCCGCTACGCCGACGCGATCCCGATCCGGCACGCACTGCGCGACCACTTCGCGTCGGCCGGCGACGCCCCCGCAGCCGAGCGCCACGCGCGGCAGTTGGCCGACGATCTGGCGGCCTTGCCGCGGTAAACTCGATCACCCGACCCGGATTGGTAACGCCACCCTACAGGATGCGGATGCGCTGCGAGCGCACGATCACCTGTTCCTGGCGGAACCGCTTCTCCAGGTCGCCGCGGTAGCGCCGCCACCAGCGCACGTCGAGTCGCTCGACCATCACTTCGTACACGACCACGTCATCGCGTTGCGTCCGTTCGCGCGGCTTGCGCCAGTAGCCCTCGGCCGGGGCGCGAGTGTACGCCGTCAGTCCGCCGAACTGCTCCGACAGCTCCGCCTGCACCTCGGCGTGCAGTGCGTGCGGCACCGGGCGGCGCTGGTTGTCGTAGAGCGGCAGCAGGATTTGCACCAGGTACATCTCCACCATCCTCCGCAGCCCGCCGCCCTCGGTCAAGCCGCGTGCGTACAATGCCCCGACACCCGGAGACGCCGCCGTGACCGACCCGACCGAACTGTTCAACGCCGCCGTCGCCCGCCACCGCGCCGGCGACCTCACTGCCGCCGAGGCCATGTATCGGCAAGTCCTCAGTCTCCTGCCCGGCCACGCCGAGTGCCTGTCCAACCTCGGCGCGATCCAGTCCCGGGCCGGCCGCTACGCCGAAGCCGAGAAGTATTACCTCGAAGCCCTCGCCCAGCGCAGCGACTTCGCCGACTGTCTCGTCAACCTCGCCACGGCCATGATGCGGCAAGGCAAGGTCGACCAGGCCGCTCACGCCCTCCGCACCGCGCTCACATGCACCAACCCGCCGGCCGACACCCGCCAGCGCCTCTGGCGGCTGCTGTTCAGCGCTGGCCGAGACGCCGACGCCGTCGCCGACCTTGCCGTCCACCTCGAACAGGCCCCGGCCGATGCCGCCGCCCGGCACCTGTACGGCGTCGGTCTCGGCCGGCTCGGCCGCACCGAGGAGGCGGCCGAGGCGTTCCGTCGGGCGGCTGCCGATCGGCCGGGCTTCGCCGATGCCCACAACGCCTACGGCGTCGCCCTCGAACAACTCGGCCGGCCCGACGAGGCGCTCGCCGAGTTCCGCGCCGCCCTCGCAGCCAAGCCCAACCACGCCGACGCCACCGCCAACCTCGCCATCTCGTTCGTCGAACACGGCCGGGCGACCGAGTCCGTCGAGCTGTTCCGCAAGATCGTGCCCGGCCCGGTCCTGCCGGCCGTCCACAGCAACTACCTGCTCGCGCTCAATTACCTGCCCGATGTGCCGCCGGCCGAGGCGTTCGCCGAACACAAGCGCTGGGCCGAGCGCCACGCCGATCAACTGACGCCGGCCGAGCCGCCGAAGGCGGACCCCGGCAAGCGGCTACACATCGGCTACGTCTCGACCGACTTCCGCGGCCATCCGGTCGCCGCCTACTTCGAGGCGGTGCTAAACGCCCACGACAAGAACGCCGTGCGCGTCAGTTGCTTCAGCGGCACCCGTCGGCCCGACGCGATCACCGAACGCCTCAAGGCGAAGGCCGATACCTGGCACGACATTTCGCAACTCGACGACGCCCCGGCCGCCAACCTGATCCGCAGCGAGAAGGTGGACGTCCTCGTGGACCTCGGCGGGCACACGGCAGGTCACCGGCTGCTCGTGTTCGCCCGCAAGCCGGCCCCGGTGCAGGTGACGCACTTCGGCTACCCGAACACGACGGGCCTCAAGGCGATGGACTATCGCCTGACCGACGCCGTCGCCGACCCGCCCGGCAGCGAGGCGTTCTACACCGAGAAGCTCGTCCGACTACCGGAGGTCGCGTGGGTGTACCGCCCGTCCGACGAAGCGCCGGCGGTCGGGCCGCTGCCGGCGGAATCGGCTGGGCACTTCACCTTCGCCGCGCTCAACAACCCGGCGAAGCTGACCGAACCCGCGGTGCGGCTCTGGTGCCGTGTGCTGGAGGCCGTGCCGAACTCGCGACTGCTGATCCTTGGCGGTAGTACCCGCGAGGGGCAGCTGTGGGTCGAGAACCTGTTCCGCCGGCACAAGGCTCTCGACCGCGTCGAGGTGGTGTCGCGCCGGCCGCTCGTCGAGTACTTCGATCTGTTCAACCGGGCCGACCTGGCGCTCGACCCGTTCCCGTACAACGGCGGCGTGACGACTTGCGACGCCTTGTGGATGGGCGTGCCGGTGGTGAGCCTGATCGGCACGACCTACGCGGCGCGGCAGGGGGCGATGGTGCTGAAGGCGGTTGGCCTGCCGGGCCTGGCGGCCGCGACACCGGACGACTTCGTGAAGGTGGCGACGAACTGGTCGAAGGACCTGGCGTGGCTGCGTTCGACGCGGCTACGGCTGCGGAAGCAATTCCTAGCGTCGCCGATGGGCGACGCGGCGCGCTTCGCTCGCCACCTGGAAGCGGCGTACCGCAAGATGGCAGCCGCGTCGAATTAGCCACAGATGAACACAGATCAACACAGATAGATACAAGATCAATGTCTTGTATCTATCTGCGTTGATCTGTGTTCATCTGTGGCTAAACCTTCTGAGCCGTGGCCCTATCATGAGGGCAAAGGAGGAATGCCGCGTGCTGACGGGGGCGAACGTGATCCTGGCGCTCAAGGTGGCCGTCGCCGCCGTCACGGTGCTTTTGCTCCTGTCGCTACTGGCCCTAGCCCGGGGCAACTACCGGCTGCACGGCCGCATCAACCTGGCGTTCTTCGTCCTGACGTTGACGGCCGTACTCGGGCTGGAACTGATCGTCCGCGTCATCGACCCGGATCTGTTCGACTACTTCGACGCCGACACGAGGCAGATGATGCGCGTCCACCTGGCGTTCTCGGTGCCTGCGACGGTGCTGCTGCCGGTGATGTACTACACGGGCCGCACCGGCCGCGGCCGGCTGCACACGTTCCTGGCCGGGCTGTTCAGCGCCCTGTGGGCGGGCACGTTCGTCACGGGCATCTTTTACCTGCCGCACAACTGATGGCCGACGCCGCAAAATACGCCGCCGCCCTCGGTCCCGCGCAAGACGCCACGGTGCCGGCTACGCCGCCGCCGCCGGTGCGCGTCGTCGAGGCGCTCTTGTTCGCCGGCGGGCAGCCGCTCACCGCGGAACGGGCACTGGCGGCTGTCCGCGGTCTCGACGCCGACGAGTTCGCCCGGGCGGTCGAGCAATTGGCCCGCGACTACCGCCGGCAGAACCGCCCTTATGCCATCGAGGTTGCCGGCGGCGGTTACGTCCTGGCCCTGCGGCCGCGCTACCGTGCGATTGCCGAGCGTCTGGTCGGCGCGCCGCGCGAGGCTCGGCTGTCGAAGGCGGCCGTGGACGTGCTGGCCCTGATCGCGTTCAAGCAACCGCTGACTCGCGCCGTCATCGACGCCCAGCGCGGCAGCGACTCGGCGGCGCTCGTGCGGCAACTGGTGCGGCTCGGCTTGGTCGCCGGTCAGCCGGTCGAGCCGGGATCGCGCGAGCAGGCGTACGTCACGACGCCGCGGTTTCTGGAGCTGTTCGGCCTGCGCGCGCTCGACGAACTGCCGCAGACGCTGGACCTGCAACAACTTTGATCCCGGCTCGCCGGGCAAATCCATCTTGCACGCCTCGGCTCCCCGGGTTATGTGTGCAGCCCCACGGTGGGGGAGGCGCGCGCACATGGTCTTCAGTTCGACGATCTTTTTGTTCGCGTTCCTGCCCGTTGCCCTCGCCGCCTACTACGGCGTCCCGAAGCCGTTCCGCAACGCCTCGCTCTTGATCTTTAGTCTCGCCTTCTACTGGTGGGGCGAACCCCACGACTACTACCTCGTACTGCTCGCCTCCATCGCCGGCAACTACGCCGCCGGCCTGATCCTCGCCGGCCGCTCGTCGCGCGCGCAACTCGTCTCGGCCATCGTCCTCAACCTCGGACTCCTGTTTACGTTCAAGTACGCCGCGTTCGCCGCACAGCAGCTCAACCTCGTCCTGACGGCGTTCGACATCCCGGCCGTGGCGGTGCCGAAGCTGCACCTGCCGGCCGGCGTTTCGTTCTTCACCTTCCAGGCGATCTCGTACTGCGTCGATGTCTACCGCCGCGACGTGTCGGCCGAACGCGACCCGGTGCGCTACGGCCTGTACGCCTCGCTGTTCCCGCACCTGGTCGCCGGGCCAATCGTGCGCTACAGCGACATCGCCGACCAGCTCCGCGACCGCACCGTCACCCTCGCCGACTTCGCCGAAGGCGTCCGTCGCTTCGTGGCCGGCCTCGGCAAGAAGGTGCTGATCGCCAACACACTGGCCGTCACCGCCGACGAGGTGTTCGGCCTTGGCCGGCACGACCGCACCACGTCGGTCGCCTGGCTCGGCATCGTCTGTTACTCGCTGCAAATCTACTTCGATTTCTCCGGCTATACGGACATGGCGATCGGCCTGGGCCGGATGTTCGGCTTCACCTTCGCCGAGAACTTCAACTACCCGTACGCCTCGACGTCGGTCGGCGACTTCTGGCGGCGCTGGCACATGAGCCTGTCGTACTGGCTGCGCGATTACGTCTACATCCCGCTCGGCGGCAGCCGGCGCAACGTCGTTCGCAACCTGCTGGTGACGTTCGGCCTGTGTGGCCTATGGCACGGGGCGTCGTGGGCGTTCGTCGTCTGGGGTCTGTGGCACGGCGCGTGGGTGGCGTTCGAGCGCGTGACCGGGCGGACGCTCGGCCGGGTGGGCACGATCCTGATCGTGATGATCGGTTGGGTGCCGTTCCGGGCGGACACGTTCGCGCACGCGGGGCAGTACCTGGGCGCGATGGCCGGCTTCGGCCGCGGCTCCGCGACGCTGGCCGACTTCCTGACGCGCGATGTGGCCCTGGCGCTGGTCGCCGGCTGCGTGTTCGCGGTGCCGACGGCGGCATGGCTGCGAGCGAAGCTGTCCGAGCGCTGGTGGACGCCGGCGATGGAACTCGGAGGGGCAGCCGCGGTGGTATTCGTTTCGGTGGCGAGCCTGGTGGGCGGCTCGTACAGCCCGTTCCTCTACTTCCGGTTCTAAGCCATGACGCGAACGCGCCGCACCGCCGACCTGTTGCTCGTCGCCGGCTTCCTCGTCGCCGTCGGTGGCGTTGCCGCCTGGAGCGCGGTTCGCATGGCCGCCGACGAGGCCAACTTCCCGGTCGTCGAGAAGCTCAAGAAGTTCCCCCGCACCTTCGAGACGTTCTTCGCCGAACGCGTTGGCGGTCGCGGCGGCTTCCTGGTGGCCAACGCCGCCCTCAAGACCGAAGTACTGCACGTCTCGCCGACGCCGCGCGTGGCTCTCGGCCCGACCGGGTGGATGTTCTACGAGCCGTGCGACGAGATCGAGGTCCTCAAGTCGAAGGGCTACTCGCTGAACCGATCCGCCGACGAGTGGGGCTGGGTCGGCACGGCGTGGCGCGAGTGGATGGCCAGCCGCGGGTCGAAGCTCCTGATCGTCGTCGCCCCGGACAAGCAGTCGATCTACCCCGAACACCTGCCCTACGCCCGCGGCCGTCGCCACGGCATGTCGCAGCTCGACCGCGTACTGGGCGTCTGGGCACAGGACCCGAAGCTCCAGGTGCTGGACCTGCGGCGCGACCTGCGGGCGGCCAAGGCCGACGGCGAACTCTACTTCCGCACCGACACGCACTGGAACCCGGCTGGCGCCCTGATCGCCTACCGGGCGGTGGCGCGGACGTTGGGCATGCAGCCGGCCGGCCCGGAGAATTTCAGCGGCCCGCCGGCGGTCAAGGACAACAACGACCTGCCGCTGATGATGTCGAAGACGTGGGCAGCCGGCGATCCGTTCCAGGACCTGCATCCGCGCGGCGGCATCACCGCACGCCGCACCGGCGAGCCGGTGGCCCTGATCGAGTCGCAGTGGCTCAAGCACATGAATCCGGAAGTGTGGGAGCGGCCGAACCCGGAGTTGCCGCGGGCGGTGCTGGTCCACGATTCGTTCGCCACGGAGGCGTTCCGTGGGGCCTTGGCCGAACACTTCCGCCGGCTGGTGTGCGTGCCGAGCAACACGCCGGACCACGGTGTCATCGACCGCGAGCGGCCGGACGTGGTGATCTGGCTCTTGGTTGAGCGGGTGTTCCGCGCCGGCTTGCCGGGCGGCTGCCCGCCACCCCCGTCGCCGCCGGCGCGCGACGGACAACTCGCAGCGCGCTGAGACGATGCCGCGCGCACCCGCGCCCCTGGCTCGCGGGTGCCTATACTGCCTCGCGGGTATCGACTCGACCGCGAGGATTCTCGACATGGTGCGTATGCGTTGGGCCGCCGTCGCGGCCGTTATCGTCGCCGGGATCGTTTGGGCCGCCGACCCCCGCGAGTGGAAGAGCGGTATCGTCTGGCCGGAACCAAAGGTCGTCGCCCCCGGCGACGGCACCGCCCCGCCGGCCGATGCCGTGGTCCTGTTCGACGGCAAAGACCTGTCGCAGTGGGAAGCCGGCCACGGCCAGCCGGCCGAGTGGCTCGTCGAGAACGGCTACGCCGTGGTCCGCAAGCACGACATCCACACCAAGGCCGCTTTCGGCGACTACCAGTTGCACCTGGAGTTCGCCACGCCGGCCAAGGTCGATCCGAAACAGACCGGCCAGGCCCGCGGCAACAGCGGCGTCTTCCTCGCCGACCGCTACGAGGTCCAAGTCCTCGACTCCTATGCCAACACCACCTACTTCGACGGCCAGTGCGCGGCAATCTACAAGCAGTCGCCGCCGATGGTCAACGCCTGCAAGAAGCCCGGCGAGTGGCAGACTTACGACATCCTCTTCGAGTCGCCGCGCTTCAAGGACGACGGTAGCGTCGAGCGGCCCGGTCACGTTACGGTGATCCACAACGGCGTCGCGGTGCAGAACCACTTCGAGTTGCTCGGCGATACGTACTACGACCGTCCGCCGGCGTACAAGAAGCATCCACCGAGGATGCCGATCCGGCTCCAGAACCACGGCAACCCGGTGCGCTACCGCAACATCTGGCTACGCGAACTGGTGCCGATGGTGGGAAAGAAGCCGTCGGCGTGAACGGACGGGTCTTGTAGGGTGAGGGTTCTGTAGGGTGGGACGAGTTTTGCGAGTCCCACCGCGAACGTTCAGCGGCTGAGCGTTCGCGGGGGGTCACGCCAAGCTCGTCCCACCCTACAAAACAACTTCAACCGCGGACGTATTCCGCCCGCCAGACGCGGCCGCCCTTCTGGAGCGCCTTGCGCTCGAAGTTGGTCAGTAGCTCGTCTGCCGTCGGGTCGCCGGCGCGCTCGTTCGCGGCCACGAGCGTCAGCGCCGGCATCGCGTCGAGCAGTTCGCGGATGACGGCGTAGTAGTCGCCGACATCCGTGGCGATGTGCAACCGGCCGCCGGGCCGCAGGGCGCGCACGCACTCGGCCGCGAACGCCGGCGTCCAGACGCGCCGCTTGTGGTGCCGCTTCTTCCACCACGGGTCCGGGAAGTAGACGTGAACCGCCGCCAGCGCCGCATCGGCCACGCGGTCGCGCAACAACACCAGGGTATCGCCACCAGCAATGCGCACGTTGGCCAGCTTGCGCTTGGCAACGCGGGTGGCGACGTACAACTCCAGCCCGCGGTCGATTTCGATGCCGAGCCAGTTCGTCGCCGGGTGGCGCGCGGCGGCGTCCACGAGGAACGCGCCCTTGCCGAAGCCGACTTCCAGCTCGACGGGGTTGGCGTTGCCGAAGACGGCAGTAAAGTCCAGCGGCGAGCCGGTACGGCGCGAGGTCGTCGAGCGGCAGGCGTTTCGGGCGGCGCACGTCAGCCCCCCGGCGACTCGCCGCGCACCAGCGGCACGCCGATCACCGTGCCCTCGTACACCATCTTCGCGCCGACGAACCCCTGCACGCGGAACACCGACCGCCGGGCCTTGAGGTGTTCGCCGCGGCAGACCAGGACGAAGCGGTCGCCCGGCATCACCATGCCGCGGAAGCGCACCTCCTCCAGTCCGCCGAAGCCGAGGATGCCGCCCGCCGCGATCACCTTCTGCGTCACCGCGTAGTAGCTGGCCATCTGCGCCGCCGCCTCGCACATCAACACGCCCGGCAACAGCGGCATCCCCGGCATGTGGCCGCGGCACCAGAACTCGTCGTCGCGTACGTCCTTGTAGCCGACGATCAGGTGTCGGTCGTGGTCGAGCAGGACGATGGCATCGAGCTGCTCCATCTCGAAGCGCTGCGGGTTGACGGTCCGGATCGCCTCGCGGTCGGCGAGGACGTTCGTCAGGTCGATTGTCTCTGGGTCGAGGATGAGCGGTGGCGGCATGGCGGCGGTCCTTAGCTCCCCAGTACGTCCGCAATTTGCGCAAGGTCGGTCAGCAACACGTCGGGTTTCGTCGTCGGGTCCTTGAGCCGGTCGGGCGGCGCGTCCAGCGAGGCCTTGTCGCCGGCGTAGAGGGCCGTGCGCATGCCCAGCTTCTTCGCCGGCGCGAGGTCTTGCGCCAGCCGCGAGCCGACGTGCAGCACTTCCGGCGGCGCGATTCCCTTGGCCGCTAGTTTATCGAGCGCGGCCTTGAAAAGCCGCTCCGACGGCTTCTTGCCGCGCACCTCGTACGACAGCACCCGCAGTCCGGCCGGCACCGCGTCGTCGAGTCGCAGGCCCTGCTCGTCGAGGCCGCGGGCGAGCTGCATCGGCGTGAATGCCTGCCCGTCGCCGAGCAGGCCCT
>CAZNSL010000029.1:0-15315 GCA_964574975.1 uncultured Alcaligenaceae bacterium
GTCGCCGGAAGGACGCGAAACGGAAACGCAGCGCGATTGCGTTTCGCACACCGGCAACGGCGTGATAAGATAGTCGGGGAATCGCCGGAGTCACGCATGAGCGAATTGCAGGTCGGAAGCGAGCCGGTACCGGGCTACAAATTAACTCGCTTCCTCGGCCGCGGGGCCTTTGGCGAGGTCTGGGAGGCCCGTGGCCCCGGTGGCGTCGACGTTGCGCTGAAGGTCATTCCGCTGCTCGATGGCAACGGACTGAAGGAGTTCCGCGCCGTCGGCCTCGTCAAGAAGCTGCACAACCCCAACCTGGTGCCGCTGCACGGCTACTGGCTCAAGGACCGTCGCGGCCGCTTCTACGAACCGACCAACCAGGATTCGCTCAGCCTCGTCGCCGGCGAGAAGGAACTCATCATCGCCATGGGCCTCGGCGAGAAGAGCCTGGCCATCCGCCTCAACGAGTGCCGCGAGCAGGGCCTGCCGGGCATCCCCTCCGACGAGTTGCTCGATTACATGACCGGGGCGGCCCGCGCCATCGACTACCTCAACCAACCGGTCCACAACCTGGGCGGCAAGGAGCCGGCCGCGATTCACCACGGCGACATCAAGCCGGGCAACCTCCTGATCGTCGGCAACGGCGTGCAGGTCTGCGACTACGGCCTGGCGCGGGCACTCTCCGAGGACGCCCGCAAAACGCAAGGGGCCGGTTCGCCCGCCTACTGCGCGCCGGAACAGTTCGCCAACAAGCCGCACCCGCGCTCCGACCAGTACTCCTTGGCCATCAGCTACTACGAGTTGCGCACCGGCCAACTGCCGCTCGACGAGGCCGCGGCCGCCTACGCCCACATCAACGGCACCCTCGATTTCTCGCTCGCCGCGCCACTCGAACAGGTCGTGCTGCGCAAGGCCACGCACATGCGCCCGGCCGAGCGCTACCCGACGACCAGCGACTTCGTGCGGGCCTTGCGCGACGCCGTTTCCCAGAAGCCATCCGGCCGCATCGTCGCCGCGCCGGCGGCGTCGATCGACGAGTTGATCGTGGCCGGCCGCGAGGTGGTGCCGCAGTACAAGCTCGTGAAACTCTTGGGCCGCGGCGGCTACGGCGAAGTCTGGGAGGCCCGCGGCCCCGGCGGGCTGCGCTGCGCGTTGAAGATCGTTCGCCACCTCGACGCGACCAAGGGCAAGCAGGAACGCAACGCGCTGAAGCACCTGTTGGACCTCGAGCACGACCGGCTCATCAACCTGCGTGCCTACTGGCTGCTCGCCGCCGACGGCAGCGTCATCCCGGACGACGAACACAACACGGCGAGCGGTCTGGCGGCCAACACCCTCGTCATGGCGACCGACCTGGCGGCGAAGAACCTGCTGAACCGCCTCCAGGAATGTCAGATGGCCGGCGAGCCGGGCGTGCCGCTCGACGAGCTGCTGTCGTACACCCGGCAGGTCGCCGAGGCGATCGACTATCTCAACGAGAACGGCCTCCAGCACCGCGACATCAAGCCGGAGAACATCCTCATCACCCGCGATGGCCGGGTGAAGGTCAGCGACTTCGGCTTGGCCAAGGTCGTCCAGGGGATGTCGGCCGCCATCGGCGACGCCTCCGTTGGCCTGACCACCGCCTACGCCGCTCCCGAAGTGTTCCGCGGCAACGTGAGCCGTTGGACCGACCAGTACTCCCTGGCCCTGACCTACTACAAGCTGCGCACCGGCCGCTGGCCGTTCAAGCCGGACCTCGGGCCGCTCCAGATCATGGTGGCGCACACCGAGGGCAAGCTCGACATGTCGGGCGTGCCGGAGGCGGAGCGTATGGTCCTGGCGCGGGCAACCGCCGTGGAGCCGTCGCGCCGCTACCCGACCTGCCGCGAGTTCGCCTCCGAAT
This sequence comes from uncultured Alcaligenaceae bacterium, assembly GCA_964574975.1. Classification (GTDB taxonomy): domain Bacteria; phylum Planctomycetota; class Planctomycetia; order Gemmatales; family Gemmataceae; genus JAXMAS01. Next base: position 1,871 of record CAZNSL010000029.1, read on the forward strand.
TGAACGTGGCCGGCGGAGGTACGCTGGCCGACGTGCCGGGTACCCCGTCGTTGGCCGAAGCACGCTCGTCGGTCACGGAAGCGTACGTCGAGTCGCGGACCGAGCGCTCGACCGGCGCGCCGCCGCCCCCGGAGCCGGCGTACTCGCCGACGGTCGGCGTGGCCATCGAACCTGTGGTGCCGCCCGCACCTGCCGCACCGGCGGCACCGGTCTGGCGGCCCGCCCCAGTCGCCGGCACATTGATGCTGCACCGCGAACAGATCGCGGAACTGGACCCGCACGCCCAGCCGTCGACCGACGAACTCGCCGGCACCGTCGGCTCGCTGCCCGCCCGGCCGCGGCCACGGCCGGCCGCCAAGACGGGCGGCAGCCTGGCCCTGATGATCGCCGGTGCTTTGGTTATGGCTGCCGGAGCCGCGGGGGCGTACTTCATCTTCGCCCCGCGTCCGACGGTCGAGCCGAAGGTCGACGAGACGCCCGAACAGGCGCTGGCGCGCGAAATCGACGCCCATCTCGCGGCCGGCCATTACGCGGCGGCCGCCCGCCCGCTGCGCGGCCGCAAGGCACCCGAGCAGGAGGCGCGCGTCCAGGCCGCGTGGATCAAGGCTGCAAACGCCGAGCGCGACGACGCCAAGCGCCTGCTGATGTACGAAGAGTATCTCGACTACTTCACCGACGACGCGGCGGTACGCGCCAAGCGCGATGCGATGCGGCAACAGCGCGCCGAAGCCGCGACGCCGGTCTCGGAGCCGGTGCGCCGCGCCCGCGAGATCGAAGGGCGCATTCCGACGCTGACGGCCACGACCGACTGGACGCGGCTACTCGAAGAGTGCGCGGCCGCCGCACCGACGCCGGAGATCGTCGCCTGTCGCGCCGAGTGCGTTGCGGAGTTGCGCCGGACTGCCGACGTGGCTTCCGCGCGAGCCGAGTTGGCGAAGGCACCCGCATCGCCGTACGTCGCCTACGCCCAAGCCCGCCTCGACGACCTGGGCGGCGACCTGGGGAAAGCCGCGTCCCGATTGATCGAGGCGTACCCCGCCGCCGCAACCGTCCCGGCGCTGGCCGCTCCGCTGCGTGCCCAGCGCTCGGCCGACATCCTGCTCCGGGCCTTGGAGCGCGGGGCGGTGCATCCCGATTCGCAGGCGCTGGCTGCGTCGGGCGTCGGAGCTCGCCTGGCCGACATGCCAGACGCGGCGCTGACGGACTCGGTCAAGACGGCCCTGCGCATCCGGCGGCTCGTGCTGCTGGCCAAGGTCGAACCGAGCGGCGACGAGGCGAAGCGCCTGGCCGCGACACTGGCCACGGCCGACTTGTCGAAGCTGCGGCCGGTCGAGCAGTACGCCGTGCTGTCGGTGCGTCGCTCCGATGCGGCGGCCGTGCGGGAGGCGCTCCGGCTGGCCCGCGAAAACCCGACGGCCCTGCCTCCAGCCCGCGTCTACGCCGACTTGGTGAAACCGGCCCTCGACGGTACCGCCGCGCCGGGCGTCTACGCGGCGGCGGCCAAGACGATCCGTTCCGATCTGAAGGGCTGGGAGCATGTGCCCGGCGTCGGCAAGCGAGCCGGCAAACTGGCGCTGGAACTGTACGACCGGGCCATCAAGGGCGAAGACCGGCCGGAGTACGCTGTCGGCCGACTGCTGGCCGATTTCGAACAGACCGGCCACATCGACCTGCCGACGTGGCAGGCGGTGGCGAAACGGGCGGCCGGCAGCAAGGACGCCGAGGCGTTGATCCTGCAAGGGGCGGTCCTCTTGCGCACGGTCGTCGACGGCGGCATGACGCTCGACAAGTCCCTCGCCAACCTGACGCTGGCCGACCGCCGCTTCGAGGAAGCGACCAAGGTGCGCGACCTGCGGCCGTCGGACAAGGGCCTCGCTTTAGGCGGCCGCAGTGCCGCGGCGTTGCGGCGCGCCAACCTCGTCACCGGCCGGGCCGAGCGTCGGGTCGCGCTGAACGACGCCGAGGAATACGCCAAAGCGATGCTCGCCCTCGACCGGGAGCGGCCGGCGGCGTGGGTGGCCCTCGGCATGGCGCTGGAAGACCGGGCGATGCTCCTGGGGGAGACGGCGAAGTACGACGACGCGGTGGAGAAGTTCGCCGAGGCGCTGCGGTTGGGCGACAACCGGCCGGACCTGGCGCTACACTTGGGCCGGTGCCAGTACCGCTGGGGTGAGGCGACGCGGCAGATGGCGCGGCTCGCCGACGCGAAGCGCAACCTCGATAAGGCCGTGGAAGACGACGCGGTGGCGGCCGAGGCGAATTACTTCCTGGCCAAGACGCTCGTGGCCCAGCGGTCGCTCCTCAAGGACCCGGCCCAGGCGGCCGACGCCTGCCGGGCCGCGGAGGCGGCGTACCGCAAGGCCGCGGCGGCCGCGCAGTCCGCCCCGCAGTGGCGCGAGCTGATCCTGGCCGATTGGGGCTGGCTGGACACGGACGAAGCCTACGTCCGCGTGTCCGCGATGCGAAGCCCCAGCGAGAAGCGGTTGGCGTACAAGAACGACGCGGAGGTCAGTCGGTTGCTCGAGGAGGCGAACCGGCTGGCCGACGAGTTGAAGCCGCTGAACGCGGCGCGGGCAGCCTACATCCGCGGCCGGGCGGCCCGCTGGCGCATGGAGCCGGACGAGGCTGCCGCGTTCGAGCGGGCGTTGACGGCGTTCGACGAGGGTCTGGCGTCGAACCGGCCGGAGGACCGTGGCGTCCAGCTCGACATTCGGATGTTGCGGGCCGGCATCTACCAGGCGCAAGGCAAGCAGGAGGCGCGACTCGACGACCTACGCGAGGCCGAGAAACTGGCCAAGGAGTTGGATCGCCCAGCGTACTTCCGGGCCGAACTGGCGGAACGAACGGCTCGACAGTTGGAGCTGATGGCCGAGAAGGGGGCGAAGGACCGCAAGGACGCCTTGGCCAAGTACCGCGAGGCGGCCAACCTATACGAGGAGGGCATGGCCACCGCCCCGCCCGACGAACGCGACAACCTCGCCAAGCTCGTCCGCGAGCTGCGCGCGAAGAAGTGATCGCCTCCGCGGCAAACTTTTCCGACTTTTCCGGTCATGCCGATGGTGCCGCCACGCCGATCTAACCGGCGGGGAATCTCGCGCACGGAGGCTGACCAACTATGGCCCGCGACCGGCGGCTACGAGCCAGGCGACTCGTCCCGGCAGCAATTGCCGCCGGTGCTCTCGCCGCTGCCGCGCTCGGACAAACCCCGCAACCACCCGCTTCAACCCCGCCCGCCACGCCGCCGGCAAAGTCCCAGCCGACCACGCCGGCCCGGCCAGGCGAGTCGGGGGGGTCGCGCGAGGAGGGCTTCGGGGCCGGCACGAACCCAAACCAGCCGACAACGCCGCAGCAACCGCAGACCGCTCCGGACACCGGAGCCAGCGCGGCCGCGAGCCAGACCGCCGGCGCGGCCGCCACCGCGGGCCTCGGTGGCGATGTCGGCGCGTCCACTGCGCCGCGGGCCGATACCGCCGGAGCCGGCGGCCAGGCGTCGTCGGTGCCGCTGGCGAATCAAGGCTCGACTGTCCTCAATGCCCCGGACCTCGGCGAGCTACTGAGCAAGTCGGTTGCGGCCGGTGGCGTCGAGGTGCAGCGGCGCAACGCCGTCAGCAGCGACCCGCGCATCCGCGGCGAGCGCGTCGGCCAGGTCGTCACCATCGGCGATGGGGCGTTCTTCTTCCCGGCGCGCCAGGACCTCGATACGGCCGTCGCCAAGTTCGACCCCGGTAGCGTCCGCGATATCGTCATCTTCAAGGGACCGTACACGTCTCAGCTCGGCTACGGCTTCTCGTTCCTCGACATCGCCACGCTCGACGCGCCCCGTTACGCGAACGGGTTCGAGGTCCACGGCCGCTCGTCGATCGGCTACACGACCAACGGCGAGCGCTGGGACGGGTTGCAGTCGGTCTTCGGCGGCTCGTCGAACTGGGGCTTCCGCGTCACGACCAACCTGCTGACCGGCAACGACTACACGGCCGGCGACGGCACGCCCATCGCCGGCAGCTATGCCTCGACGAACGTCAACTTCGCCCTGGGCATGGACCTGACCGAGCGCACGAAGCTGGAGTTCAAGGGCGTCCGCGTCCACCAGGGCACGCTCGAATTTCCCGGACTCTACTTCGATATCCGGCACCTCGACACCGAGGGCTACTCGCTCAAGTTCACCAGCGAGGCGGGCTACATCTTCCAGCGGTTCACGACCGAGGCGTGGTACAACACGACCGTCGCCGACGGCGACACGCTCCAGGGCGCGAAACAGGCCTTCGTGCAGCGGCTCTTGGCCGTCTCGTTCGCCACGCCGGGCCTGCCGGAATTCGGGTTCACCGACCAATCGACGACGCGATTCAGCAACCGCTCGCTCGGCTACCGTATCGCGGGCCTGTGGGGCGACAAGGACCGGAAGGACCCGAACCTGACGGTCGGCACCGACTTCAACGCTCTCGGCCAGAACCTCGTCGAAAACATCCGCTTCACGCAGGTCGCGGGCATGCCGATCGGCGACCCGCCGGCACCGGTCTACACGCAGAACCAGACCATCCCGGAGCCGACTCTGACCAACCCCGGCCTGTTCGTCGAATACGCCGCCCCGGTCAACGACCGCTTCAAAGTCCGGGCTGGAGGACGCATCGACTACGCCCACACCACGTCGGGGCCGCGACTCATCACCGGCAACGTGGACCTGTTCGGCCGACCGGGCACCGTGGGCCAGCCGGTAGATCGCCTCGTCGTCGACCCGGCCGTGTACTCGACCGATCCAACGCGCGGCAACCTCGACCGCGACTTCTGGCTGCCGATGGTCTTCGCCGGCGGCGAATACAAGCTCGACGAGTACCTGACGGCGGTGGCATCGGCCGGGTACGCCGAGCGCGCTCCGACGCTGACCGAGTTGTACGCCTCCGGCCCGTTCATCGGCGTCTTGCAGCAGGGAACCAGTCGGCTGATCGGCGACCCGGCCCTGGCCAAGGAGCGGCTCAAGCAGTTCGACGTTGGTATGAAGGCCGACTACGGTTGGCTGAAGGGCGCGGCGACGGGTTTCTACGCCTTCTTCGACGACTACATCACCTTCGACCAGAACCGCGGCGGCCCCGGCATCACCCAGGTCGTCTACACCAACACCGACCGGGCAACGCTTGCCGGCGGCGAGGTGTACGTCCAGGCCGACATGACGGCGTGGCTGACGCCGTTCGCCAACGCGGCGTACGTCCAGGGCGTGGACCGCACGCACACCGACGACCGCCGCCCGGCCGGTATCGCCAGCAGCCGGCGCACGAACCCGCAGAGCGGCGAACGGGCCGACGCCAGCGAACCGCTGCCGCAGATACCTCCGCTGGAAATCCGCAGCGGCCTCCGGCTGCACGCGCCGACGAAGACGCCGCGCTGGCAAGTCGAATTCTCGGCCCGCAGTGTGTTCGGCCAGGACAGTGTGGCGACGAGCCTCAACGAGCTACCGACACCGGGCTTCACCGTGTTCGACATCCGCAGCTACTGGAAGGCGACCGACTCGCTCCTGCTGACGGCGGGCGTCGACAACTTCGGCGACAAGCTGTACCGCGAACACCTCGACCCGATCTCCGGCAACATCCTCGGTGTGGACCCGCTGTTCCGCACCGGCACCAACTTCTACTTCACGGCCCAGTACACCTACTGAGCGGGCGTCTGTTACAATGCGCCGACGCCCCGCGAGGAGGGTCTCTGCCGTGAACGCGTATCGGTTCCACACAACGGTCGAGGGCGGTGAGGTCCGCCTGCCGATGCCGCCGTACATGAACGGACGGGTCGTGGAGGTCGTCGTGATGGACGACGCCACCGTCCCGACGGTGCCGCCGAAGAAGGTCGATTGGGACGAGTTCCGCCGTCTGGCAGAGGAACTCGGCAAGACCTACGACTTCGACGCCGTGGCCGCGCAAGACGCCGTCGACTGGGCCGAGGCAAAGCGGAGTCTCCGATGACCTTGGTCGATGCCAACGTTCCGATCGCGCACCTCCGGAAGTCCGACCCGAAGCTCTTGGCACAGTTCGTCTCGCTCCCGGCGGCGCTCTGCGGGGTGACGCGAGCCGAGGTCCTCGGCGGCGCAAAGAACCCGGCCGACCGCGCGAAGACGTTGGCGCTACTCAACTCGTTCGTGCAGGTGTCGATCCCCGACGCCTTGTGGGATGCCGTCGGCGACAACCTCGCGGCGCTCTTGGCAGCCGGTAAGCCGGTGCCCTACCCCGATGTCGTCCTGGCAACGGTCGCCATCGCCAACGACATCGAAGTCTGGTCTCGCGACCAGCACTTCCCGCTGATGCAAACCGTCCTGTCCGCCCTCAAGGTCTACCGCGAGCCGCCCTGACACCCGGCACCACCGCGCCAGCCCGTGCGACCCGCCCGCCCGTTTCGCGCGGCTCGCCAGCCGCGCTCATCGCCGCCCAGTCCGGCCGCCGATGCCACAGACAGCGCTCCAACACGCCACACCGGATTCCGCACCATGCCGCGCCAACGGCCTACCAACCTTCTTCCTTACCCGCGGACGCGCCTGGCTCTGGAGCGGCTCGAAGACCGCACCACGCCGGCCGTTAACGCGGCCCTGAACGGCACCACGCTTGCCGTCACGCTCGACGCCGCCGGCGACGAGGCCCGTCTCGGCGTCAACGGCGCGAACCTCGAAGTCCGCAACCGCACCAACGCCCTCATCTTTGCCACGCCCGCCGCCGGCGTCACCGCGCTGAGTTTCGCCGGCACCGCGACCGGCGTGCAGTCGGTCGTCTGGAACGATGCCGTGGCGGTTGTCGGCGCGGCCGTCACCGGCGTCTCGGTACTGACGGTCAACGGAACCTACACGATCACGAACAACCTCGCCGTGACGTTGGGTGGCGGGGCCGGCGGCGTCAGCGACGGCGCGTCCGGCGTCCTCTACGTCGGCAACGTCGCGTCGTTCAACGCCGGGACGACACGCGACGTGATCCTCGACAATGCGACCGGCCACTCGTTCGGCATCGTCGCTTTCCCGAGTGCCGGCAACGTCGTCGTCCAAGGCCAAGCCGGTTTGTCGTTCGGCGCGTCGGCCGTCGGCGGCACATTGACGGGTCGCGCCGCCGGGACGATCGGGCAGGTGGGCGCGCTGACCGTCGCGGGGGCAGCCACCTTCGATGCGGGCGCGGCCAACGACATCACCCTGACATCCACGAACGACTTCGCTTCGGTCGCGATCGGCGGCGGCCGCAACGTCACCGTGCGCGACATCAACGACCTACAGCTCGGCCCGGCGACGGTCGCGGCGCTCCTCGCGGTCACGTCGGATGCGGGGGCGATTACCCAATCCGGCGCGGTCGTGACGCCGGTGTTCAGCGCGACGACGGCCGCCGGCCTGGGAGTCACGCTGCCGGGGGCCAACGACTTCGGCACGCTGTTCCTCGCCGTCGGCGGCAACGCGACGATCAACGATGTGAACGGCCTGGCCCTGTCCGGCACGGTCGGCAGCAACCTGAACGCGACGGCTGCCGGCGCACTCACCGACGCCGGTGTACTGACGGTCGGCGGGGCCGCGACATTGGCCGGGGCGTCCGTCGCGTTCGACAACGTCGGAGACTTCCAAGGCGTCGTGACCGTCGCGTCGGCCGCTGGGGTCGTCCTGATCGACGCGAACGACCTCGCCGTCGGCAGTGTGACGGCAACGGGCGGCGTGACGCTCAGCGTCTTCGGTGCGATCGTCGATGCGAACGGCGCGGCGACGAATGTCGCGGCGGCGTCGCTCGTGGCGACGGCGGCGACCGGCATCGGCAGCGGCGACGCCCTGGAAACCGCCGTCGCCACGTTGAGTGCGAGCAACAATGCACAGGGCAACATCGAGATTACGAATGCGGGCGCGCTCGCGATCGTCGGCACGGGCGTGTCGCGCACCGGCGCGGTCGCCGGGGCGATCCGCGTCACCGCCGCCAGCCCGCTGACCGTCAACGCTCCGGTGGTCAACACCACTGGCGGCGATATCGTGCTGGTCGCGGTCAACGATGGCGGCAATGACGACAACCTGACCGTCAACGCGACGATTACCGCGAGCGGCGGCAACGGCTCGATCACCCTCGACGCCGGTACCGACTTGATCCTCAACGACGGTGGTGCGGCGACCGACATTTCGACGGCCGGCACCGGCGCGATCGTGCTGCGGGCCGTGCGCAACGCCTTCGTCAACGCCAACGTCCGCGTCGCCACCTCCGGCGGGCCGGTGTTGCTGTCGGCCGACGACGTGGCCATCGACCCGACAGCCGAACTGGCCGCGCCCAACGGCATTATCGCGGTGACGCCGACGGACCCGACCCGGACGATCAACCTCGGGACCAACGCGGCGAACCAACTCGGCCTGACCGACGCCGAGTTGAAGCGATTCACCGCGGCGACGCTGCGCATCGGTACCACGCTGCAGACGGGCGGCATCGTCATTTCGGCCCCGGTCGCGCCGACCGGTGTGACGACGCTGTCGCTGCAAACGGCCGGAGCGGCGACGGCCGCCGCCGGCATCACCGTGTCGATGCTGGCCGTGCGCGGCAACGCGGTCGATCTTGCGGCCGGCACCTTCACTGTCGGCACGCTTGCCGTCGTGTCGACGACGACGGGTGTTGCCTTCACAAACACCGTGCCGTTAACCGTCGGCTCGGTGGATGGCGTCGTCGGCATCACCGCGGCCGGGCCGGTCACGCTCACGACCGATCAGTTGACGATCGCGCAGCCAATCGACGCCGGCGCGAACCGCGTCACCTTGCAACCGCGGACGGCCGGGCAGGCGATCGACCTCGGGGCGAGCGTCAATCCCGGAAACCTCATCCTGATCGATGCGGACCTCGATCGCGTGACCGCCGGCACGCTGCAAATCGGCAACGGCTCGGCCGGCCCCGTCGGAGTCAACGGCCCGATCACCCAGGCCGGTAGTGGCTACGGGGCGATCGTGATCCGCACGGGCGCGAACGTGGTGAACGGCGGTGGCTCGCTGACCGTATCGCGGCTGGCGATCGGCGCGGCGACCGGCATTGGCACGGCCGCGACGCCACTGGCGACCGCCGCCGCGAACTTCGAGGCCGAGTCCGCGACCGGCGGCATCTTCGTCGGCAACAACGGCGATCTGACGGTCGGCGGCGTCGATGCCGCCTTCGCCGGCGTTCGCACCACCAACGCCGGCGACATCGTCCTGACGACGGCGGGCAACCTCGCCGTGAACCTCGCTGGCGAGATCGTCAGCGCGACCGGCGCGGTCGCACTCGCGGCGAACGGCGCGGCGAGCGACTTACTCACCGGCGGCGGGCAGACAGCCGTCGTGGCCAACGGCGGCCCGTTGACTCTCGTGGCCGGCCACGACCTACGGCTTGGCGGCGCGACCGCGGCCCAGTTCGGCCACGTCCGCGGTGTCGGCGTCACCCTGACGGCCGGCAACGACATCGTCCTCGACGGCGACACGTTCGCCGACGCCACCGGGGCCGGGGCACTGACCGCGAACGCCGGGCGCGACATCACCGTGACCGGCGTCACCAGCGGCACCGGCCCGCGCTTCACCACGGCCGGCGGCCCGTTGACACTGACCGCGCCGCGAACCTTCACACTCGCCGCCGGCGCGGCAACGCCGGCCGTCAGCTCCGCCGGCGGCGACATCGCGATTACCGCCGACGACATGGCGATCAACCGCGGCATCGACGCCGGGGCCGGCTGCGTCATCCTTCAGCCGTTCGCGCCCGGCCGGCCCGTGGACCTCGGCACCGAGACACCTGGCAGCCTGAGCCTAACGGCCGGCGAACTCGCGCAGATCACGGCTTCGGCGACGCGCATCGGCCGCGATGGCCCCGTTGCCGTCACCGCTCCGCTGACGTTCGGCACGCTCGTCCTCGTCGGCACGACGCTGACACAGACCGCGCCGCTGACCGTGACCAACCTCGGCCTTCAGTTCACCGGCGCGGTGACGCTCGACGCCGACAATCAGATTACCCGCGTCGGCGGCACGGCTGGATCGTTGTCGATCACGAACGCGACGCCGCTGTCCATCGGCACGTTCGTCGCCTGCGGCATCTTGTTCGACCGAATCACGACGGCAGGTGATGTAACCATCACGGCCGACACGCTGGAAATCGTCGGCCCGATCGAGGCCCCGACCTTCTGCGTCACGCTCCAGCAACGCACGCCCGCCCGGCTCGTGGATGTCGGCACGGAGACGGTGAACCGCCTGAGCCTGACCGACGCCGAACTCGACCGCGTGACGGCTCGCGTCCTGCGGATCGGCCGGCCCGACGGTGGCGCGGTCGAAGTCACCGCGGCCGTGTCGCCGGCCAACGCCGACACGCTGGTGCTACGCTCCGCGGCGAGCGTCAGCGAAGTCGGGGCCGGCACGCTCGCCGTGCCGAACCTGGCGATCCAGGCCGGCACGACGGCGACACTCACCGGGCCGAACGCGGTGACGAATCTCGCTGGCGTGGCTCCCGGCGGATTCGCCTTCGTCAACGGCCCCGACCTGACCGTCACCGCCATCGACACCTGCGACCCCGCGCCGCTCACTGGCGTGACGACGACGGACGCGCCGATCGACCTCACCGTCACCGGTGCCGGCAACCGACTCACCGTGCTGTCGCCAGTCAACGCCGGCAACGGAGCCGTCACGCTGACCGCCGACGATATGACGCTCGCAGCCGCCGTCAGTGCCGGCACGCAGCGAGCCATCCTTCAGCCGAACGCGGCGGGCCGGGCCATCGACCTCGGCGCGGACACCGCCGGCACCCTCGGCCTGACCGACGCCGAATTTGATCTCGTGACGGCTGGGATGCTGCAAGTCGGTCGGGCGACCGCCGGCCGGATCACGGCCCGCGCCGCCGTCAGCCCCGGCGGCACGACGACGCTCGCGCTCCAGACCGGGGCCGACGTGGCCGACCAGAACGCGTCCGGCTCCGACATCACCGTGACGAACCTGGCTGTCCGCGCCGTCACCGGCGTCGGCGATCCGTTGGACCTGGCAGTCACGAACCTCGCCTTCGCGAACACGAACAACGCCGTCGGTTTCGCCGATGTCGATGGTCTCACGGTCATCGCCGTTGATGGACTGGCGACCTCTTCCAACTCCAACGGCGACATCGCCATCACGACCACCGGGCCGCTGACGTTCGCGGTCGATGTCACCGCCGGCGGTTCGCTCAGCGGCATCGCGCTGGAGACGACGCCCCCGGCGGTCAACGTCAGCAACTTGACCGTCAACGCCAACGTCACGCTGCGGGCAACCGCCGGCGACCTGAACCTGCTCGCCGGCGACCGCATCGCCCTGAATGGCGACCTGATCGCGGGTCAGTCGGTACGGCTGGCGTCCGCGTCTGGCGACAACGATGGCGATGGCCAGCAAACGCTGGCCGGCAACGTCACCGCCGGTACGCGCGTGACGCTCGATGTTGGCGCGGCCGGCGGCGCGATGCAGACGGGCGGCGCGGTCACGGCCCCGCAACTCCTGCTGCTTGGCACGGGTGCGGGGGGGAACTTCACGCTCGCTCAGGCCGGCAACGACGTGGACACGCTCGCCGCCGCCACCGCCGCGGCGATTGCCTACCGCGATGCCGACGACCTGACGGTGGGCACCGTCGGCACCACCAACGGCCTGACGGCCGGTGGCGACGTGGCGCTGCAAACCGGCCCGCTGACACTCGGGCCGCTGACCGCAGTAGGTCGCACAGTGGATATCAACGCCGCCGGCATCGCGCAGACGGCCCCACTCAACGCCGCGAACCTGCGCGTCCGCGGCACCGGCACGTTCTCGCTGCTCCAGGCGAACGACGTGGACACGCTCGCCGCCGACGTGACCGGCACCTTCGCCTTCCGCGACGCCGACGACCTGACGGTTGGCACCGTTCTCGGCACGGCCGGCATCCGCACCGCCGGGATCAACGCCGACGTGGACGCCGTGACGCTCGTCACGCGCACCAACCTGACCGTGAACGCCGTCATCGACGCCGGCGGCCCTGGCGGCGGCCGCATTGCCGCGACCTCCGGCACCGACACCGACCGGGCCGTCGTCACCGTGAATGCCGACCTGCTCGCTCGCCGGGCGACCTTCACCGGCGGCAACGCCTCGGCCGGCAACCTCGGCGACACCTTCCAAATTCTCCCCAGCGCGACGACGCCGATCTTCATCGACGGCCGCCAGCCGACGCAGATGTTCCCCGGCGACGCGCTGCGGCTCACGCTCCAGCGCGGCGAGACGGGCACCCGTCTCACGCCCGGCACGCCCGGCAACGGCGTGTTTACCTTCGACAACCGCCAGCCGGTGACGTTCACCGAGATCGAGTCGCTCAACCAGGCGAACCTGTTGGCGTTCGTCCTCCAGACGGGACCGGCCAACTTTCAGATCGGCGTCTTCGCACGCATCGAGAACTCCGTCTCCGGCAACGTGCCGGTGACGAACATCCCGAACAACACGTTCGTCGTCTCGCCGCAGATGGTCAACCCGTTCCAGCCGTTCGGCGCACCGCGCCTGGCCGTCGGCGATGTAAACGGCGACGGCATCCCGGACCTGATCGTCGCCTTCGGACCGAACAACCTGCCGCTCGTCACCGTCTTCGACGGCGGCGACGTGTTCCGCAACATCTCGATCAACCCGCGAGTGCTGGCCCAGTTCTACGCTTACGACCCGCGCTTCGTCGGCGGGCTGTTCGTGGCCGCGGCCGACTTCAACGGCGACGGCCGGGCCGAGATGGTGCTGTCGCCCGACCAGGGCGGTGGCCCGCACGTGCGCGTGCTGTTCCTCGACCCGAACGTGGCCGACGTGAACCACAACGTCGGCGAGTACGCCGGGCCAGGGCCGCATAGTTTCCTGGCGTTCGACCCCGGCTTCCACGGCGGTGTCCGCGTGGCGACCGGCGACGTATCGGGCGACGGCACGCCGGACCTGATCGCGGCGGCCGGCCCCGGCGGCGGGCCGCACGTCCGCACCTTCGACGGCCGCACCGGCCAACAGCTCGCAGGCCCGCTAGGCAGCTTCTTCGCTTACGAGGGCAACTTCCGCGGCGGCGTGTTCGTCGCGGCCGGCGACTACAACAACGACGGCCGCGACGACATCATGACTGGCCCCGGCTTCGGCGGCGCGGCGCGCGTCCGCATCTTCTCCGGCCTGACCGGTGACACGCTGGCCGACTTCAACGCCTTCCCGAATTCCGGCGGCGGCGGGTCGATCATCCCCGGCGAGGCGGTGCCGATGGTCGGCGTCGGCGGGCTGGCATTTGCCGACGTCAACGGCGACGGCCTGCTCGACATCCTGGTCGGCACGGGCCGCGGCGTGACGGCCCGCCTGCGCACGTTCCGCGGCAACGGCGCGAACCCGACGATGATCGAACAAGACAGCGTTGCGACGGGATTCCTCGACGGCTACGGCGTCGCGTCGTTCGGGCAGTGAGGTTCGCCGCGACGCGCAGCGGAGCGCGATGCGGCGTCCCGCGCGCCCCGGCGCGGCGCGGCGC
>CAZNSL010000030.1:0-15206 GCA_964574975.1 uncultured Alcaligenaceae bacterium
ACGATCATGCCCGCGCCCTCGCCGAGGACGATGCCGTCGCGATCCGTGTCGCACGGTCGGCTGGCCCGCTGCGGTTCGGCGCGCCGCGTCGAGAGAGCGGTCAGTAGGTTGAAGCCGGTGATGCCCATCGGGTGGATCATGCTGTGCGAGCCGCCGGAGAGCATCAGGTCGGCTTCGCCGCCGCGGATGAGGGCCGTCGCCTCGCCGATCGCCTGGCTGGAGGCGGCACAGGCGGTCAGGCAGTTGTAGTTCGGCCCCAACAACTCGAAGGTATCGGCGAGGTGGGCGGCGGTCGTGTGCATCTCCAGCTCGGACTCGGTCTCTGGCGAGAAGTGGTCGAGTGCGTGCTGGAGGAAGACGGAGTCGTCGAGCTTGCGGGCTTCGGGGCGGTACGCCTTGGCGACGGCGGTGACCAGGTGCGGGAAGTCGTGGATACCCTCGCCGGAGCCGAGGTAGACGCCGAAGCGCGTCGGGTCGACCTTGCGGCCGCCGCCGAGCAAGTTGGCCTCCTCCAGCGCCTGCTTGGCCGCCGCCAGGGCGAAGCGAGTGTTGACGCCGCACCACTGCCAGCGGTCGGCATCGGGCAGGAACTGGCCCAGGTCAAAGTCGATGACCTCGGCGGCGAAGCTGGTGGGGAAGCCGGAGGCATCGAACTTGCGGATCGGGCGCACGCCGTTGCCGCCGGCGCAGGCCGCCGCATAGAACTTGGCGACCGTGTGGCCCAGGGGCGTGACGGCCCCGGTGCCGGTTATCACTACCCGTCGGCGGTTCGTCATGGGTTCGTCATCCCCGGCGCTCTAATTCCGAAATCCGAAGCTCGAAATCCGAAACAAATCCAAAGGACCGAAATCCGAAATCCTAACCGAACCCGGCGGCGTCTTCGTTTCGGTCCTTGGGGTTTTGGTTCTTCGGATTTGTTTCGGATTTCGAGCTTCGGATTTCGGATTTCAGTAAGGGCAGTGTCGTCGGCCGCCCCGAGTAATCCAGCCACTGGTGCCGCTCGAAGTCGTACAGCTTGCACGACCGCAGCACGTTCATAAAGTTCGCCGGCGTCCACAGGATGCGCACGACTTCCTTGCGGAACGCGCGTTCCAGCCGCTTCTGCGCCGCCGGCAGGCGGTAGAGCGGCACCGCGGCGTCGGCGTGGTGGGCGGTATGCTCCATGATCTGGTGCATCACCGCGTCCACCGACTTCGGCATCATGACGTGCGGCGACGACTTCACCTGCGTGCGGAAGTAGGTCGGCCTGTCCTCCGGGCGGAACCACGGGATGCGCGGGTGCGTGTGGTGCTGGAAGATCGTGAAGCCGAACAGGTAGTTGAACACCGCCCACGGCAGCAGGAAGCCGACCAGCACCAGGCCCCACCAACTTTGGCCGGTCGCCACGCCGGCCCACGCGAGGCCGCCGGCCCACGCGGCGGCGAACGCGACCACGCACAGGCGGTCGAAGCGGAAGCCGGCCAGGTCGCGCGGGCGGTTCGCGCGGCTGGGGAACATCTCCCAGCGCAGCCACATTTCGACGAAGTAGAACAGGCCCAGTCCGTAGGCCGTGCGGTAGCGCCGCTCCAGCCAGCGCTGCCACGCCGGCAGGGCGCGGTATTCTTCGAGCGTCAGCGGCGGGAAGCCGGGGTCCTTGCCTTTGACGTTCGTGAAGCCGTGGTGCAGGGCGTTGTGCGTGTGGCACCACGACGCGAACGGGTGCAGGGCCGGCAACAGGCACGCCCGGCCGAGCAGGCGGTTGAGCCGGCGGCTCGGCGTCAGGCTGCCGTGACCGCCGTCGTGGCCAACCACGAACGCCGTCGCGATCGACATGCCGTTAACGATGGCGAGTACCAGTTTCAGCGACCAGTACGGCACCAGCACGACGCCGACGAGCGTGGCCGCCCACAGGCCCAGCGACAGGGCGGCAAGCGCGACGCCCCAGACCGTCGAGCGGTCGTGGGCGTCCGCCGCGAACTGTTCTCGCACCTCGGCCGACGTGTACGGCATCCTCGCTCAATCCTCCCACCGACGAATGACGGCCGCGGCCGCCTGGCCGCGTTCCGTCAGGCTCAGCTTCAGCGCGTACGGCTTCGTCACCGGCCGCGGCTCGCGCGACACGTTGATGCCGCAGGCGGGGTCCGGGTCGTCGCAGTTGATCGTCGGCGGCAGCGTGCCGTGCTTGAGGGCCAGGAGACTCCCGGCCAGTTCGACGACGTTGGCGGCCGAACTCAGGTTGCCGAGGTGGCCCTTGTAGGCGACGACCGGCGTCTGCCGGCCGAACACCTCGGCGATGCCGCGGGCCTCCCAGGCATCGTCGTCGGTGCCAGTCGCGTGGGCGTTGACGTGGTCGATGTCGGTCGGCGCGATGCCGGCCTGGGCCAGCGCGGCGCGGATGGCGCGGGCGACACCGGAGCCGGTCTTGCCGCGGTCGAACGCCGATCCGAAGCCGGCCAACTCGCCGTAGATGCGTGCATTGCGGGCGCGGGCGTGGCTCAGCTCCTCGAGCGCGACCAGGCCCGCGCCCTCGGCGATGACCAGGCCATCGCGGTTCGCGTCGAACGGTCGACACGCCTTCCGCGGCTCCTCGTTGCGGCGCGACAGCGGCGTGAACAGACAGTGCCGCACGAAGCTGAGCCGGGCAATCTTGCTGTCCGACGCGCCGACCAGCATGAAGTCGGCCGCGTCGCGGCGCAAAATGCGGCCGGCCTCGCCGAGTGCGAGAAGACCGGCCACGTCGGTCTCGGTGATCGAGTTGTTCGGACCCTGGGCATCGAGCAGGATCGACGTGTGGCAGGCGACCATGTTCGGCAGGTACTGGAGCATCCACAGCGGCTGGATTTCGGGGATGCCCCGCTGGCCCCAGGCGACGTAATCGACCTCGGTATCGCTGATGGCCGACAGCTTGGCGGCCGGGGCGATGTCGTCGAGTCCGGTGGGAATCAGGCTGGAGCCGATCTCGATGCCGAAGCGCGTGGAGTCGAGCTTGGCGCGTTCGACGCCCGCATCCGCGAAGGCGAGTTGGGCGCAGGCGACGCCCATTTGCACGGGCCGGGCCATCATCCGCAGGCTCTTGCGGATGTCCTTGCCGGTGAGGATCTTCTTCGGCTCGAAGTCGCGGACTTCGCCGGCGATGCGCACGGGCAGGGCGGCGGGATCGAAGCACTGGACGGGGCCGACGCCGCTGGTGCCGGCACAGAGGGCGTCCCAGAAGGCGGCCGGCGTGTGGCCCAGCGCGGTGATCAGCCCGAGGCCGGTAACGACGACGCGGCGCGGGGACGGTGCGGCCAGGGTCTTCTCAAACTTCCGAGGGCGACGGGCATTTTACGACAAAGCCCACCCGCGTGGGACGGGTGGGCCGGGGATTTCCGGACGGCTGCATCCGAGCGGCCGGCGTAAGCCGGCTGAGCGTAAGCCGGCTGAGCGTAAGCCGGCTGAGCGTAAGCCGGCTGAGCGTTCGCGGAACTCAGCCGGCTCACGCCGGCCGCTCGGGGGCCGCTGCCTTCTTGGCCAGACCGAGCAAATGCTTCAACTCGCCACCGAACACGAAGTTCGCGTCGCCGAACACCTGCGCCGACCGCGCCTGGTCCAGGTGGGCGAAGAAGATTTCGACTTCGGCCAGCGGTTGGCCGTCGGCCGTCACCGTGCCCTCGATCAAGCCGCCCTCGGCCCGCAGGTCGAGCAACTTGACCGAGTAGACCAACTCCTGCCCGGCGAGCGCCTCGCCGAAGAAGCGAGCCTTCGGCACCTTGGCCAGCACGACCTTCTCGCGGAAGTCGTTGGCCTCGCCGACCAGGATGCCGCCGGTCTGGGCCAGCCCCTCAATAATCAGGGCGGCGGGGAAGACCGGGTACTCCGGGAAGTGGGCGGCAAACACGTCCTCCGCGAAGCTGAGTTGCTTCACGGCGACGGCCGATTGCCGGCTCGCGAACTCCCGGAAGTAGTCGATCCAGATCCAACGCATGGCGGATTCGGTCTTAGCCCCGGAGGGGCGGCCGTGGGTAGCCAGGGGCGTCAGCCCCTGGAACCGAAACACAATCGGCCAAGCCCCGGAGGGACGACAGTCTGCCGCCCCTCCGGGGCTGGTGGTTCGCGGGTCTTGCGACCAGGGGCTGACGCCCCTGGCTACCCACGGCCGCCCCTCCGGGGCTAAGGCAAAACATTACGCCTTCAGCTTCGTCTCGATGTAGCGCGAGATCAGGTCGACGGTGAACAGGTCGCGCAGGCCTTCGAAGTCGGGGTTCGCCTCGAACCTCGACAGGTCGGCGTACGGCATCTTGGTGCGCAGCTCGGCCAGGCCGCTCGGCGTCAGCTTGCCGTCCTGCACGAACTCCGGGTCGCCCTGGAAGATCGACTCCGGGAACAATTCGCCGCGCGGAATCTTGATGCCGAACTCGCGCTCCAGGCGGAAGACGATGTCGAGAAAGTCGATCGACTCGGCTCCGAGGTCGCCCTGAAGGGTCGCCTCCGGCTTGACCTGATCGTCGTCCACGTTCAGCGCCTCGACCAGCGTCTCGGACACCTTCGAGTAAATCTCGGCCTTCGTCATCGTCGTTCCCCTCTGAAATGCCTCGCGACCCCACCCGTTACCAAGGGTGGGGGGTTAGGGCGACACGGCCCCGAGGCTCAACCCTCCGTCCACGGTAATCACTTGCCCGGTCAGGTAGCCGGCCGCCGGCGACGCCAGGAAGACGGCTACCGACGCGATTTCTTCCGGCTTGCCGACCCGCTTCATCGGGATCGCCTTCTTGACGAAGTCGCCCGCCTTGTTGCGGATCACTTCGGTCATGTCCGTCTCGATGAAGCCGGGGGCGATCGCGTTGACCGTCACGCTTCGCCCGGCCGCTTCGGCGGCCAAGGCTCGCGTGAAGGCGTTGATCGCGCCCTTGCTGGCGGCGTAGTTCGCCTGCCCTTTGTTCACGAAGTCGGCGGCCACGCTCGACACGTTGATGATCCGCCCGCTCCGCTGTTTCATCAGCATTTGCTGGATCGCGGCCCGGCAGAAGTAGTACGTGCCGTTTAAGTTCGTCGCGATCACCGCGTCCCAGTCGCTGTTCTCCATCTGCACGAACAGCATGTCGCGGATGACGCCGGCGCAGTTGACCAGCACGTCGAGCCGGCCCCACGTCTCGACGACCTCGGCCACCGCCTTCGGGGCCACGGCCGGATCGGCCACGTCGCCCTGGATGGCCAGCCCCGCGCCGCCGGCGTCGGTGATTTCTTTGATCAGTCCCTCGGCGGCGTCCTTCGCGCCGCGGTAGACGACGGCAACCTTCGCCCCCTCGGCGGCCAGCGCCTTGGCGATGGCCCGGCCGATGCCGCGGCTGCCGCCGGTCACGAGAGCGGTCTTGTCCTTGAGCAAACTCATCGCGTCATCCTGCACAGTGCTGAGTGCTGAGACCTGAGTGCTGAGGTCCGAAGGTTTCTATCTCAGCACTCAGGTCTCAGCACTCAGCACATCTCAATAGTTCACAGTGCGCCCGCAACGTCCGCACGAGGCGCTCGTCGCGCTCCGCCCACGCCGGGTTGCGGTCGCGCAGGTTGTAGCCGGCCAGCGTCACCTGGGCGGACACGGCCGATTGCCCGTCCACTTCGGCCTTGCCGCGCAACGTCGCCGTCGCGGCGTCGCGCTTGGTCAACTCGACGCTCAGCGCCATCGCGCGACCGGGCAGGACCAGGTTGCCGTACTTGACGTTCTTGGCTTCCCGAAGAACCCAAACGCTGTGGGCGTAATCTTCGGACAGCCGCAGCAACCACGACCCAGCTTCGACCAGCGTCTGCAACTGCAAGACGCCAGGCATGATCGGGAACGTCGGGAAGTGGTCGGCCAGGTACTCCTCGGCGAGCGTCAAACGTTTGACGGCCCGAAGTGCCTTGCCGGGCACCACATCGGCGATCCGGTCGATCAGGTGAAACCGCATCGTCGCGTCCAATCCCCGCCGGCCGCAAGTCGGACGCCGGCCGAGGAAAAGTAATTACAATAGGTCGGATGGCCTCAACCGACAACCCCGAATCTCCAGTCATACTGCCTCGCTGCACTATCCTGCCCAGTCTGCGGGGCTTGTGCAATATGGAAATCTGAGGGCGGTGGGAGAATCTAGGAGGGCGGTTCGGCACGGGTTGCCCCACCCTTTTTGGGGGCGCGTCGGGTTAGCCCGGCGCGCCCGCGCGGGGTTGAGGTCCCGGTCGGTGGCGCTCGGGGCTGGCGGCATCGTGCCGAACCGCACAACCGACTTGTATCCGTCGCCCGTGCCGCGCGGTACAATCGCTGCCAGACGGCCCCCGTTCACGAAGGAGGAACCCACCATGAGCTTCCGCTACGACCGCGTCCACGTCTGGTCCTGCGAGGTGCCGGACGAGGCCGGCGGTGTCGCCAAGAAACTCGCCGCGCTCGCCGAGGCCGGCGAGAACCTCGAGTACGTCGGCACCCGCCGCATGCCAGACAAGCCCGGCTACGGCATCCTGTACATCGCGCCGGTCACCGGCCCCGACCAGGTCCGCGCCGCCAAGGCCGTCGGCCTACACGAAGTCTCGACGCCGGTCGTCATCCGCGTCACCGGCGACAACCGCACCGGGCTGGCGCACCGTCTCACGCACGATTGGGCGCTGGCCGGGATCAGCTTCCAGGGCCTGAGCATGATGACGCTCGGCGAGAAGTTCGTCGGCTACGCCGCCTTCGACAACGCCGTCGACGCCAACAAGGCCGCCACCATCCTCGCCAACATCGGCACCGCCCCGGCCCCCGCGAAGTGACCCATGGCCGAGCCGCCGGCACTCCTGGGTTTGCACCGCTGGCCGCGGTTCGGGCTGCTCATGGCCCTGTGGACCGTCCTCGGCCTGATCGACGCCGGTCAGGTTTACGTCCACCTCAACTACTACCGCGGCGGGTCCGTGCGCTGGGAGGAGGCGCTGGCCCGCGGCCTGTCCGACTGGTACTGCTGGGCGATCCTTGCGCCGCCGGTCTTCTACCTGGCGCAGCGCTACCCGTTCACCGCGGCCCGGTGGCGGCGGCGGCTCGCGCTGCACCTGGCGTTCGCCACCGCCGTCATCGCGGTCAAGGTCGCCCTCGATATCGTGACCCAGTGGCTGATCTTCGGGCGGGCGCGGATCGCCTACCCGCTGACGGCGGAGCAGCGCTTCGCCGGCAACGCCACCGTCTTCTGGCAGTTGTTCAAGCTGTATTCGCTGGTCTACTTCTACGTCTACGGCATCTTCTACGCCCTGATCGTCGGCTTCGCCCACGCCGTCGATTACTACCGGCTGTACCGCGAGCGCGAGCGGGCCACCGCTCGCCTCGAGGCGCAACTCGCTCAGGCGCAGCTCCAGGTGCTGCGCATGCAACTCCAGCCGCACTTCTTGTTCAACGCCCTGAATACCATCACCGCGCTCGTCCACAAGGACGTGCGCCTGGCCGAACGCATGATCGCCCGCCTCGGCGATTTGTTGCGGGCCACGCTCGACCAGCCGGCCCGGCAGGAGGCGACGCTGCGGCAGGAGCTGGCGTTCCTGACGCCGTACCTGGAGATCGAACGCGCTCGCGTCGGCCCGCGGCTGACCGTGACGACCGCGGTCGACGACGACCTGTTCGACGCGAAGCTGCCGTACCTGTTATTGCAACCGCTCGTGGAGAACGCGATCCGTCACGGGCTGGCCCCGCGGCCCGGCCCCGGTCGGCTGGACATCCGCGCCCGCCGCGAGGGCGACCGGCTGGTGGTAGCCGTGGCCGACGATGGCCTCGGTCTGCCGGCCGGCGACCGGCGCGAGGGGATTGGCCTCTCGAACACGCGCGGCCGGCTCCAGGGGCTTTACGGCGAGGACCAGTCCATGACCCTGCGTTCCGGTTTGTCCGGGAAGGGCTTGGCGGTCACGGTCGTCTTACCGTACCGCACCGACGCAGGGCCGGCCGGCGGCGTCGGGATCGCGGGTCGGCCGGCAACCGAACCAGCAGTGCCCGTGGCATGATACCGACCAGCCCGGAGCGCGAGCGACGGGAGATTCGACCCGTCGCTGGCGCTCCGGGCTGGCCGGTCGTGAGGTGTGCGATGAGCATGCGCGCGTTGATCGTCGAAGACGAACCCCTGGCCCGCGAGCGGCTGGCCGCCCTGGTGGCGGACGATCCGGACGTCGAGTTGGCCGGCGAGTGCGGCGACGGCCCGGCTGCCGTGGACGCCATCCGCGAGTTGGCCCCCGACGTGGTCTTCCTCGACGTGGAGATGCCCGGCTTCGACGGCTTCCGCGTCGTCGAGGAAGTTGGCCCGGCCGACATGCCGGTGACGGTGTTCGTGACTGCCTACGACCAGTACGCGGTCAAGGCGTTCGAGGTCAGCGCGACCGATTACCTCTTGAAGCCGTACGACGCCGACCGCTTCGCCGCGGCATTGGGCCGGGCCAAGAAGCAAGTCCTGGCCCGTCGCAAGGGCGGTCCGCCGGCGCGGCTGTCGGAGTTGCTGGCGACCCCGAAGCCGGCCGGCGGGCCGCTGGAACGGATCGCCGTCAAGTCGCAGGGCAGCGTCGTCTTCGTGCGCTGCGCCGACCTCGACTGGGTCGAGGCGGCCGGTAACTACACCCGGCTGCACGCCGGCAGCGCGACGCACCTGTTGCGCGAGACGATGACCAACCTGGAGTCGAAGCTCGACCCGAAGACGTTCGTGCGCATCCACCGTTCGACGATCGTCAACCTGGAGCGCGTCCGCGAACTCCAGCCGTTCTTCCACGGCGACTACCTCGTGTTCCTGAAGGACGGCACCCGACTGACGATGAGCCGCAACTACCGACCGAAGTTGCAGCACCTTCTGGCGAACCAGGTGTAGACGACGAAGGCAGAATGCGACGGAGCTACTCGATGCGCGGTTCCCAGACTCGGTTGACCCGTGCATCGAGGAATCCCTGGTTGGTGGGCTGAATCTTCCAGACGTCCAGGGTCTTCAACGTGGTCGGAGCGCCGAGCGTGAAGCCGTGCAGGGTTCGCTTGCCCACATGCTCGAGGTGGGCGGCCACAACGGCCTGCCGATCGTTGACGAACACTTCCACCAAGTAGCGGTCGATGAAGATCCGCAGTTCGACGTCCTCGCCCGCAGGCAGGTCGGCGACCTTGAACGGTGCCTCGGTCGTGCCGACCCGAATCGTGCCGGTTTCCGGCCGGAGCAGGATCGGCAAACCGTGGCCTGTCGTGTCCGCGAACAGGACGAACCCGAACAGCTTGCGCTCCGCGTCGCCCCGCGCGATCGTCGCGCGAATCTCCAGCGACTCACCGGGCAGTTCGAGGAGGGGTTGCAGAAATGGCGGCTTGCTCGGTGGAAGCTCGGCCATGAAGTCCGTCACCGGGTGGTTCAGTCGGACATCGCGCCGGGCGATCGGATCGGTCCGGAGCGTCTCCAACTCCCGCAGGGGCTTGATGCGGAGTACGCCGTCGGCCGGCAGACTGAGTTCGCGCGGCAGCGACTGGATGGTCTTCTCCAGCAAGCGGTTGCCTGGGCCGGGCGACGTGAGCCAGGCCCACATCACGCGGCGACCGTCCGGCGTTAGTAAGCTCTCGGGCGCGAAGAAATCGGTGCGGCGAAAGAGGCCCCACGTCGGCTGCTCCTCGCGGCGCCAGTTCATCCGGCCATGGCGGCGCGGCACGAACTGCTCCGCTTTCGCGTCCCAATCCCCCAGGTAGTACCGGCAGCCCAGCGGATGACTGATGCACAGCAGCATCCATTGGTCTCCCAGCTTGAAGAAGTTGGGGCACGAGATGTCCTCGCCGATTGTGGTGTCGGGCAGTTCGTGCTTCAGAAAGTCGCCGACCAGCGTCCAGGTCCGCATGTCCTTGGACTTGAACAACGGGGGTTTGGTGCCGCCCGAGATCGCGTAGTACGTGTCGCCGATCGTGAAGCAATCGGGATCCCAATGTTTGACGTTCGCCGGGCTGCCGTCCTCGTTGCGGATGTCGTAGGGGTACGGCTTCTCCCACGCCGTCAGTCGAGCGTCCTTCGCGACCACGAGTTGGTTCTTGCCCGCGCCCTGTCCGTGGTACGTGGCCGCCACCTTGCCGTCCCGCGTGACGAACGCGGTTCCGCTGAACATACCATGCCCGGTGAACGCCGGCTGAAGCTTGGTTGGCTGCCACGTCCAATGCAGCATGTCGGTGCTGGTCAAGTGGACGAACGAGAACGACTGTCGGCCACGAAACGGATGCTGGAGAATGTAGTGGAGGTGATAGAGCCCGCCGCTATAGATCGCAGCGTTCGGATCGCCGGGAGTACTCGCACCGCCCGGATGCATGACGTGGAAGTTCAGCACGAACGGATCCGGGTTCGGCATCCCTCTCGGCGGCGTTTCCTGTGCTTGAACGGCCAACGGATTCCCGACCACCGACCGCGCGAGGATCGTAGCCAGCAGCATGCGGAACCAGGTGGTGCGGATCATGGGGATACCTGCGGGATCGTGTGGACGGAGGGTGGCGACTCAGTACCGGGCGCGGCTTGACCCCAGACCGAATCGAGCGACGACCGCGGGGCCAATCTGTGCGAGCGGGGAGCATCGCTGCCAGTACACTCAAAGAACATACGTATCCGTTCACCCGGTCGGGAGTATGCAGGCCCGATTCTTCCGCTGGGCCGCCTTCGCTCCGCCGGCCTGTGTCGATCTGACACACCCCTTGTCACAACGGCTCGCCGACTTGGAGGTGTCACCCCGCCCCCAGTCGGGGATAGCCCATGTGCGAAGCCGATTTGCCTCTCCGACGGTCGATCGACGACGAGTTTGGCGCGGGGATTGCATCGCTGCCGAATCCGTTTGTACTGACCCCGTACCTTCGCCACCGGCTCTGCCGCGTCGGGTTGTTCCCGACCGCCGAGGTGGAAGCGGCTCGCGTGGCTGTCGGACGGCCGCGGGGCGGACAGGCTGACCCGCGCAGCCGGCGGTCCTCCCAACCTGGGAAGTCAGGTGGTCCATGCCCCAAGCCGAATCCCCTGCCTGCGCCGCGACCCCGTCCGGATGGGCGTGCGGCATTGGGAGCCTGTTGATCGTCTTCCATCTCGGGGCCGTGGCCGCGGGGGCTTTTGCCGCCCCGAGCGGGCCGTGGCCGACCCCGAACGGCGGCGAACTGTCCTCGCCCCCACAATTCGCCTTCAGCCTGCACAAAGGCATGGCCGAAAGCTACCTGGGCCTCGTGCGGCTGACGCACAACTACCACTTCCCGAGTAACCGCCCGGCAACGTCTGGTGTGTACTTCGAGGCCCGGCTCCGCGATTCGTCCGGCCAGGACCGGGGGACGCTGCGCGTGCCGGACCCCGCAGCCGCTCCCTGGGTCCGCTACAGGCAAGCCCTCTTGGCGAAGGGGTTGGCGGACGACCGGCCGGTGCCGCCGCCGACTGGGGAAGTGATCCCCGCCCCCAATCGGGCGGCCCCGGCGACCGCGATTTGGGATCTGGCCGGACCGCACCGCCTGCGGCTGGCTGCGGTGCCGAACCACCTGCTCCCCCGGGACCGGCCGGTCTTCCGCCCGTCGGACTGGTCGCAGGTATTGGCCCGGTCCTACGCCCGCCACCTCGGCCGGACGCACGGAGCGTCGACGGTCGAGATCGTCCGGTACACGCAGGAGGCCATTCCCCCCGCCGTCATGTTCTTCAAGGACATCGCGCCGGAGGCCTTTGAGCCGCTGGTGTCCACGTTCGGGGAGGTCGCGCAGTGAACACTCTTCGACCGGTCGCCGAACCGCCGCCCGCCGCCAGGCCAGTTCGCGCGTGGCTCCGCTTCTGGTTCACGCCCGTGGATCCCGTCGGACTGCACGTCCTGCGGCTGCTCACGGGACTCGTTTGCCTCGCGTGGCTCCTATCGTTCGCGGGGCACGTGGACACTCTGTTCGGGCTGGACGGGTGGTTCGACCGGCAGGCGTTCGCCGAGGCCGCCGCCCTGCCCGACGGGGCCCCCCGGCCGCTCTCGTGGTCGGTGTTGTACCTGTGCGGCGGTGACGCACGGCTGCTGACGGCCGCCTACGGGCTGGCACTGGTGGTCCTGGTTGCGTTGACCGTTGGCCTCTGGCCGCGCGTCGCGGCCGTACTCGCCTGGATCGTCGTCGCCTCGTTCACGGCCAACCCGGCCCAGGAGGCCGACGCCGACCCGCTGCTACTCATCCTGACCTTCTATCTGGCGGTCGGCTACCTGCTGCTGGGCCGGACTGGACCGGGCCGGTCGTGGGCGGCCCGGCTACTCGGCCCGCGGGCGGTCTGGCCGCTCGGCGGGGCCGCGACGCCACCCAGCGCCGGTGCCAACGTGGCCCTGCGTCTGCTTCAGGTCCACATCGCCGTGCTCGTTGTGACCAGCGGGTTGCACAAGCTCCAGTTCGGCGACTGGTGGGCCGGGGTGGCCCTCTGGTATCCGCTGCATCCGCCATTCGAGACGACCCTCGCCGCGGCGCGGGAGCACACGGCCGACCGCGAGTCCTACCTACTCGGCCTGAGCGCGACCGCGTATGCCATGCTCGCGTGGCAGATCAGTTTCCCGGCCTTCGCCTGGCGGCCCCGATGGCGGCCGGTGCTGCTCGGCGGTGCCCTGGTCGGCTGGCTGGGCGCGGCCTTGGTGTACCGCTTGCCATTCTTCGGCCCGGCCTTCGGCCTCGGCTGCCTGAGTTACCTCACTCCAGACGAGTGGCACCGCCTGGGCCACGGGCTTGGCCGACTCGCACGCCCGTTCGGCTCGGCGGTGGGGTGGTCCCGCCGGACGGAGGAGCCGGTCGGCGGGCTGGTCCGATTAACCGGCACGGGGCTTCGATCGTGACGATCTGGCGCTGGATTCGGCTCACCGCATCCGCGGCGGCTGCGGTCTCCGCGACCGCTTGCGCCCCGACCACCGTACCGCCCACGGCGCGCGCGCCGCAGGAGTCGCCGGCGGTCGTGGAGCGGTCGGCCATCCTACCGGCTCCCACGCCGGACGCGCCCCAGGTCCGGATCGAGGCGGCGATCGAGCACGTCCGGCGGCGCGAGTTGCTGACGACCCACGGGTTCTGGACGGTCTTCCACGGCATCCTTGGCCTCGGCCTGACGGCGGAACTCCGCGACCCGTTGACCGGCACGCGGACGAATGCCGTCGATTACATCTTTCGTGGTGGGGCGCTGCGGGGCCTGGAGTTTCTCCCCATGCCCCACGGCCTGGACGTCCGCACCGGGCCGATGTTCGTGGGCCAGGGGCACCAGGACCAGTTCGTTGCCGAGATGGCCCAGTGGGGAATGTCGCCCGACCGCCCGGTCCGGGTCCTCGGCCGGGAGTACGCCTTCCGAGACTTCATCCACCACACCCAGATGCGGGCGCGGGTGACGGCCAACCAGGAGTTGGGCTGGGCGGTCCTGGTCATCGGTCAGTATCTGGGCCTCGACGCCGCATGGACGAACGCCGCCGGCGAGCGGCTGACGGTGGAAGACCTGGTCCGTTACGAACTGGACCAGCCGATGGACACCGCCCCGTGCGGCGGCACCCACCGGCTGTTCGGGCTGTCGTGGGTCTACCACCTCCACTTACGGCGGGGCGGGCGGACGAACGGCGTCTGGCAAGCGGTCGCCGACCGGACGGCCCAGCACCGGGACGAGGCGCGGAAGTACCAGAACGCCGACGGGTCGCTCTCGACCAACTTCTTCCGCGGCCCCGGTGGGGACGCCGACGACGGGCTGCGCCTCAACACCACCGGCCATATGCTCGAGTGGCTAGCCCTGGCCCTGTCCGACGCCGAGCTGCGCGAGCCGTGGGTACAGGACGCCGCGTCGACCCTGGCGCTGATGATCCTCGACCAACGGGACGCGCCCGTCGAGGGAGGGAGCCTCTATCACGCGGTCCACGGGCTGATCATTTATCGCGACCGCGTGTGGGGCCGCCCGTCCCCGGCCATCCCCCTGCCGCCCACATCTGGCCCCGACTGAAGCCGAGCGAAGGCGGTCCAGAGGAGGTCGGTGGCTTACCGATGGACGGTCGCCCCGCCTCCTGTCAACTTCATCCCGCGTCTCGTCCGTCCCGCCTCATTTCGCTATTCCTCCGCGATTTCGACTTTACCATTGGGTCAACCTGGGCCACCGCGCGCTCGGGCCGAGTGGTGCCGCTGTCCCGCCCCGTGGAGGATTGCCCCGTGCCGCGTTCGACTCGCCGAGCGTTCACGCTCATCGAATTGCTGGTCGTGATCGCCATCATCGCCGTCCTGATCGGGCTGCTCCTGCCCGCGGTCCAGAAGGTCCGCGAGGCGGCCGCCCGGAGTAAGTGCCAGAACAACCTCAAGCAGCTCGGCCTGGCCGCCCACAACTACCAGAGTTCCACCAACGTGCTGCCGCCGGGCATCCTCGGCACCGGCCGCATCGTCAGCGACACCAACTCGGCGAGCGCCGCCTGGCTCAGCAATCTGACGCTCCTGTTGCCGTACCTCGAACAGGACCCGCTGTTTCGTTCGATGAAGGTCAACGGCTCGGCCGAGAAGGCGGTCGGCCCGGCGTGGTTCAACATCGCCGCGAACTACAACGCCGCCCTCAACCACTTGGCGGCGTTCAACTGCCCGTCGGACGATCCGTACGTCGTCTACACCAACCCGAACGCGCGGATCGTGTCGCGGGTGTACACCTCGTCCGGGCCGCAGTTCGGCTTCGGCTACTTCACCGTCAGCCAGTTCGATGGCGACCAGCCGGGCCTGACCAACTACGTTGGCGTGGCCGGCAACGCGGGCCTGAGCGGCTCCTCGATCTACGACCCGTTCGTCGGCGTGTTCCACTCGAATTCGAAGGCGAGCGTCGTGGACGTGACCGCGGCCGACGGCACCAGCAACGTGTTGATGTTCGGCGAGATCGTCGGCAACATGCCGGACGGCTCGGTTCCGGACATCTACGCGGTGACGTGGATCGGCGGCGGCTTCTTCTGGAACAACTACGGCCTGCCGGCCAACCCGACCTGGCTGACCTTCGACAGCCGGCACGGCAACATCGTGAACTTTGCGTTCTGCGACGGCTCGGTGCGGCCGCTGCGCAAGCCGGCCGCGACCGGCGGCACCCCGGAGTACAACGCCTACATCTACCTGGCTGGCTTCAAGGACGGCCGCAACTTCGACCCGTCCGTGATCACCTACTGAGGACGACCGCCGCCATGAAGTGCCTGCGCCACCTCCTCGCCGCCGCGGTCCTGACCGGGGTCGCGGCTGGCTGCTCCAAGAGTCCGCCGCCGGCCGCGCCGAAGTCGGTGAACGCCACGCCGCCGACGGAAGCGAAGGGCAACGCCGG
>CAZNSL010000031.1:0-15112 GCA_964574975.1 uncultured Alcaligenaceae bacterium
TGGCTCAGGCGCATGAGCATCATTTCCGCTACCGAATCGGCGAGCTGATCGGGCAAGGCCTGACCGACCACCAGATTGCCTGGGAGCTCGACGACGAACTGGTCCAGTCGGCTCAACAGGCGTTCTTGCCCGCGTGGAAGCGGACCGAGGGGAACGATGGATACGTGAGTTTCGAGCTGGACCCGCTCATCGAAGACGAAGCCGCCGGGTTGGACAGTTCCGAGCGGGTGAGGCGATACCTCGCACTCGGCGAGAAATGGTCGGCCGGGCACACGAACCGCATGATCAAGGTGCCAGCTTCCGCCGCTGGTCTGGACGCCCTGGAGGAACTGGCCGCCGCCGGCGTCACGATCAATGTGACGCTGATGTTCACCGAACGGCAGTACCAACGCGCCCGCGATGCGATCTGGCGAGGCGCGCGGCGGCGCAAGGACGGGCTTCGCAATTTCAAGAGCGTCTACAGCGTCTTCGTGTCGCGTGTGGACGTTTACACGGAGAAGCGCATTCCCGGTCTCAGCCCCGCCGCGCAGGGCCCCGTCGGGATCGTGAACGCCAAGCGGATCTGGCGGGAGAACCAGGAGTTTTGGAAGGACAAAGGGCTGCGGCTGCAACAGGAAATCGTCTTCGCCAGCACCGGCGTCAAGAAGCCGGGCGACCCGCCGGACAAGTACGTCGAGGCGTTCGCCGGCAGCGACATCCAGACCAACCCGCCGGCCACGAATGAAGCCGTCGAGAAATCGCCGAAGTCCTACACCCGGCACATCGACCAGATGCCGTCGCCGAGCATCGTCGACGAGATCGACAAGAAGGTGGACATGGCGGCGCTAGAGCGCGATCTGATGGAGGAGGGCATCGTGAAGTTCGCCGAGCC
The DNA here is from genome assembly GCA_964574975.1 of uncultured Alcaligenaceae bacterium. Taxonomy (GTDB): domain Bacteria; phylum Planctomycetota; class Planctomycetia; order Gemmatales; family Gemmataceae; genus JAXMAS01. Next base: position 872 of record CAZNSL010000031.1, read on the forward strand.
ACAGCACGCGCTGCTCAAACTCATCGCTCAGAAGCGGGCTTCCGTCAGCCGTCCGTAACCCGTTCCGAGAGGAGGTTCGTCGTGTCCGAGCAAGAACGGATGTATCCGCCAGCGAGCCGGGAACTCGCCGAGGAGCGCACGCGCCTGGCTCCCAAATCCGCCGAGTCCTTCAAGGCGTTCAGCCGGAGCGTCTTTGCCTCAGGGGCGCTTCCCGCGAAGACCAAGCAGTTGATCGCCGTCGCCGTCGCGCACGTGACGCAGTGCCCGTACTGCATTCGCGGGCATACCAGCGCCGCCCTCCAGCAGGGTGCGACATCGGAGGAAATCGTGGAAGCCATTTGGGTCGCCGCCGAGATGCGCGCCGGCGCTGCCTACGCGCATTCGGCTTTGGCGCTGGATACGATCGCGCGCGACGAGGCCGAGAAGGCCAGCAACCGCGCGTGACGGTCGCCGGTGTCCCCCGGCACGGGTTCTCAACGAACGTCTCGCGCGATCCGCCAACGACCGAAGACATAGGCCATTGAGGTCGCGCCAAGGATGACGCAGTCGCGGCGGCGAGTGCCTGATGGAAAGTGGGAGGAGGAAGTCGTGGCGACGCGAAGCGAAATCGAGGTGAAGCTGACGGGCGTCCATCTCTGCTGCCGGGGCTGCACCAATGCAGCGGACGCCGCGCTCACCAGCGTGGAGGGCGTTCATCCCCGTTGCGACATCGAGAACGGGACCGTGACCTTCACGGCCAAGGACGACGCGGCGGCCCGAAACGCCCTCAAGGCGCTCGCCGCCGCCGGTTTCTACGGCAACTCCGACAATCGGAACCTGGCGATGAAGCCCGTGGGAACCTTGCCCACGGGCAAGGTCAACCGCGTCCAGGTGTCGGGCATCCACAATTGCTGCGATCTATGCTGCGACGCCATCCAGGAGGCCATCAACACCGTGGAGGGCGTAACCGGCGACACGGCCAAACCCGGAGCGACGACTTTTGCGGTCACTGGCACCTTTGAAGCCGCTTCGCTCGTCAAGGCGCTCAACGCCGCCGGTTTCAGCGCGCGGGTCGAGTTGTAAACGGCGTTCGTGAGGCGCGAGGGCGGCCCGAAAACGTCGCCGAAGGATTCACACGAGGAAACCATGCCGAGCTACACGTACCTGATCGTTGGTGGCGGGATGACCGCCGGGGCCGCCGTCGGCGGCATCCGCGAGGTGGACGCCAATGGCTCGGTCGGCCTGATCGGTGCCGAATCGCATCCGCCCTACGATCGGCCGCCCCTGTCCAAAGGGCTTTGGAAAGGCAAGCCCCTGGAGAGCGTCTGGCGGAAGTTCGACTATAAGGGGGTCACCCTCCACCTCGGCCGGACGGCACGCACGCTGGACCCAACGAACAAGCGCGTCGCGGACGACCAGGGGACCGTCTATACCTTCGACAAGCTGCTCCTGGCCACCGGCGGCACGCCGCGCCGGCTGCCCTACGGCGGCGACGACATCATCTACTATCGCACCCTGGACGATTACGAACGGCTGCGGGCGCTGAACGTTCCGGGCCAGCGGTTCGCGATCATCGGCGGTGGGTTTATCGGGTCCGAGGTCGCCGCCGCTCTCGCGCTGAACGGCAAGACCGTGGTGATGGCCTTCCCCGAAGCCGGCATCGGCAGCCGCATCTTTCCCGCCGACCTGGCCCGGTTCCTGAACGACTTCTACCGCCAGAAGGGCGTGGAGGTGTTGGCCGGAGAACTGGTGGCTGGCTGGGAAATGCGCCAGGGCAAGCCCGTGCTGACGACCCGTGCCGGCCGGGAAATCGCGGTCGATGCCGTGGTCGCGGGAATCGGCATCCAGCCCAACGTCGAACTGGCCCAGGCGGCCGGGCTGGAGGTGGATAACGGCATTCGCGTGGACCGCGGTCTGCGCACCAGCCATCCCGACATCTACGCGGCGGGGGATGTCGCCAACTTCTACAACCCCGCCCTGGATCGTCGCCTCCGCGTCGAACACGAAGACAACGCCAACGCGATGGGCCGGCTGGCCGGTCAGGCGATGGCTGGCCGAACGGTCTCCTACGACCACCTCCCCTCCTTTTACTCGGACCTGTTCGAGCTGGGATTCGAGGCAGTCGGCGAGGTGGACGCCCGGCTGGAAACGGTAGCCGACTGGAAGGAACCGTACCGCGAGGGCGTGGTCTACTACCTGCGGGACGGCCGGGTGCGGGGCGTGCTGCTGTGGAACGTCTGGGAGCAAGTGGACGCCGCCCGGAAACTGATCGCCGAGGCCGGACCCTTCCGCGCCGAGAACCTCCGGGGCCGACTGCCGGCATAGTGTTCCCTCCGGTTGACATCGGCTTCCAACGAAGCCGCCACGAATCGAACGACCATGAACCACGCCGCGCCAGTCATCTTTACGGTGGGGCATTCGACGCGGAGCTTCGAGGAACTGGTTGCGCTCCTGCGGGCGCACGGCGTCGAACGACTGGTCGATGTGCGTCGGATTCCGCGCTCGCGGCACAACCCGCAGTTCAATCGCGAAACGCTCGGCAAGGCCCTGCGCCATCGGCGCATCAACTACCGACACATGAAGGCGCTGAGTGGCCTGCGTCATGCGTCCGCCAATTCGATCAATACCGGCTGGCGTAACGCTTCGTTCCGCGGTTTTGCCGACTACATGCAGACGCCGGCCTTCCAGGAGGCCTTGGAACGCCTCGTCGAACTGGCCGCGCGGAAGCCGACCGCCATCATGTGCGCCGAGGCGGTTCCTTGGCGTTGTCATCGCTCGTTGATTGCCGACGCGCTCGTCGCACGCGGCTGCGAGGTTCGAGACATCGCGAGCGCGACGAGCGCCAGGCCCCACGTCCTCAACCCAATGGCGAGGGTTCGCGGCAAGCAAATCACGTATCCCGTGGAAGAACATTCGTACCATGGCCCACAACAGCTTTGAACTGCGCCCGATTTCTCCCTTCCGTCTGGACCTGACGGTCTGGACGCTGCGCCGTCGTCCAGACAACGTGGTCGATCGCTGGGACGGCACCACCTATCGGCGGGTGTTGCCCTTGCAGGCCGGGCCTATCGAGGTGGCTGTGACTCAGGTCGCGCCTCCCGAATCGGCGCGCCTGAAAGTCGTCGTGACGGGCCAGCCGGTCGATGCCGTGGTTCGAGTCGCCGCGACAACGGCTCTGGAACGGCTGATGGGACTGCGCATCGACCTGACGGATTTCTATCGGTTCGGCCGGCACCACCGACCGCTGGGATCGCTGGCTCAGTGCTTGCGGGGCATGAAGCCGCCGCGCTTTGCCACGGTCTTCGAGGGTGCGATCAACGCGATGGCGTGCCAGCAGATCACGCTGACGCTGGGGATCCGCCTCCTCAACCGCCTCGCCGTAGCGTTCGGCACCACGTTCGGCGCGGGCCAGGAGGCCGTTCACGCATTTCCGCGCCCGATGGACCTGGCCGGGATGAACCCCACAGTCCTGCGCCAGTTGGGGTTCAGTCGTCAGAAGGGCCGGGCGATGATCGAATTGAGCCAGGCGGTTGCCGAGGGACATCTCGACCTGGAAGCGTTGGCGTCTCTCCCCGATGACGAGGCCGTGAATCGCCTCTGCGAACTTCGGGGCGTCGGGCGCTGGACGGCGGAGTACGTCCTGCTGCGTGGCCTCGGGCGAACTCACATTTTTCCGGGCGATGACGTGGGTGCCCGCAATAACCTTCGGCGCTGGCTGGGTCTGAACGAACCGCTCGATTACCGGACGGTTCGGAGCGTTCTGTCGCGCTGGGACGGCTACGCGGGACTCGTGTACTTTCACCTTCTCCTGGATCGCTTGCGGGAAGCCGGTTATCTGGACGCGACGAGCCTCGTGCGGCGGGACGCCGTCGTCGAGGAATCGTGACCGCCTCACTCGCTTCTGGGCTGTACCAGCGGCGGTGAGTGTCCGACGATCCTGATTCGCCATCAGCTCCGTACCCAGCCGAAGAACCCGAGTTGGTCGAGCCGCTCGCGGAGGCGCGTCGTTTGCTCCGGCGTTAGGTTGCCGTTCGGCAGGCGGGCCGAGCCAACCTCGACGCCCAGGAAGCCCATGACCGCTTTCGCCGCCGCCAGGTAGCCGAACCCGGCGAGCAGTTCGATCAGTTGCACCGAACGGTACTGCTCGGCCCGCGCCGCCGCCAGATCGCCGCGTTCGACCGCCGCCAGCAGCCGATGGTAGACCGGGGCGGCGAAGTTGTAGCTGCTGCCCACCCCACCGGCGGCCCCGACCGCCACGGCCGCCAACAGGTACTCGTCCACGCCCCACGGGATGTCGAACTGCCCGTCGCGAGCGTGGAGGCAATTCTGGAACGCCATCAGGTCCGGGTTCGTGAACTTGATCCCGGCCAGCGTTGGGATGCGATCCGCCGCCGCCGCGAGGAAGTCGGGCATCGAGAACTGCACCCCGGTCAGGACGGGGATGTCGTAGAAGTAGAACGGCGTTCCGGGCGCGGCGGACGCGATGTCCGCACAGCAGGCAACGAGTGCGTCGAGCGATTTCGGCTTGAAGTAGCTCGGCGCTAGGGCGGCGATGGCGTCGGCCCGGAGTTCCCGCGCCTGTGCCGCCAGCGCGCGGGCGTCGGCGAGGCAATTCGAGCCGACGTGGACGACTAACCGCATCTCCGAACTACGGCCGACTTCGCTCCACCGGCGGGCCAGGGCAAGGCGCTCCTCGACGGTGAGGGAATGGCTCTCGCCCGTGCTGCCGCCGATGAACGCGGTCGTCACGCCGTTACGGTGAAGCTGTTCGGCCTGCCGCTCGACACCGGCAAGGTTCAGTTGGCCGTCGGGCTGAAACGGCGTGTGGGTGGCGGCAACGAGGCCGTGCAGTTTCATCGTCATTTCGGTGACTCCAGAGTCGTGTGTTCGGGCCGGGCCGGGTCAGCGTGCTTGGACGAGGCCAACGATCTCGCGTTCGTCGAGTGCGCGATTGTAAATCCGCACGTCGCTGAGGCTGCCGCGAAAGTAATCGTTCGGCCCGAAACCGATCTTCAACGGCAGGTCGCCGGGGAGTTCGTAATCGTCATTTTTGAACGGCCGCGAGGTTGCCACGAGCTTGCCGTCGATGAACAGCTTGAGGACATCGCCGTGTCGTGAGGCCGCGATGTGGTGCCAGCCGGCGACGAGTTCCTTGTCGTAGGTGACGTTGCGGCCCGCTTCGATGGAGTGGACGCGGCCGGACGGGAGTGTGCCGCAGAAGAGCCGGCCTTGAAATTCCGCCATCGTCCAGGCGCGGCGATACTTCGCTCCCGCCGTCGAATCGAGCTTGCCGACGATCGTCCAGCGCTCCGAACCATCGAAGCGATAGACTTCCGCGAGCGGCAGCGTACCGCCGTAGAGTTTGCCGTTGTGAACGAGCATGCCCATCACTTCGAGTTCGTCGCCGAGCCGTCCAGTGTCTAGCCAGTCGTTGTCGCCGCGGTATCGGTAGACGCGGCCGGTTCGCCACGTGCCGACATGAAGTCGTCCCTGGTAGATTGCGAACGAGTACGTTTGCGTGTTCTCGGCTGGGCCAACGCGACCGCAGTCGATCCACGACTTGCCGTCGTAGCGGTAGACGTGGGCCTCGTCGTAGCTCGACGCGAACAGTTGACCGTCGAACGCGCACATCGCTTCGACGCGCTTGCCGCCCGGCGTCGGTAGAGAAGTCCATTCGCGTCCTCCCTCGTAGCGAAAGAAGCCGGCGGGCTTGTACAGCGACGACGCATAGAGCTTTCCGCGGAAGACGACCAACCCGCCGATCGCTTCGGAGTCGGGCAACTGACCGCAATCGTCCCACGTCCGGCCGCCGGCATAGCGATAGACTTTGCCGCCGCGGTACGGATTCTCCGACTCCGCGAGTGCCGAGCCGGCGAGCCGGTACTTGGATACGCCGGCGTAGAGTTGTCCGCCGAACTCGGCCAGGGATGAGACGGCATTGCAGCGATCCGGGCTGCCGCAGTCGATCCATTCGGTGCCCCCGTCGAATCGGTAGACGCGGCCGACCTGCTCGCGGCCCGGTTCGCACGTGCCGGCATAGAGCTTTCCGTCGTGGACGGCCAGGGAAAAGATCAACACCGCGTTCCCGACCCGCCCGTGGTCGGTCCAGGCGGCATCGAGCCGGCCGTTGTCGATCCCGAAATGGACGTTGCGCGCGTTCGACTGATTCGACGTCACGCCCGCGCGGTGAGCGATCGACAAGCTGAATCCGCGGCGCGTCGCCGGATCGTACTGGCTGATGATGTCGCCGTAGGCGTCGTCGAGTTCGTCATCGCCGGAAACGTGTACCCAGGCCGCGAGCGAGAAATCGCCCGTGCCGAATCGCGGCGACTGGCCCTTCGGAATCTCAAGCCAACTCTTCCGGCCATCGAACCGCGCCGCCGAACGCGCTTTCCCGTTCCGACCGCTAGCCGCGATGTCGACATCGTGGTTCGTCGCGTGGCGCGCAGACTTCGACGAATCCCGCACGTCGCCGGCGAGCCGCCAAAGGCCAACCGGTTCGTCGGCGCGCACGGCGGAACTCCCGGCCCCTTCGATGAGCAGCACCAAGGAGGTGCAGCCGAACAGAATGCGAAGTGTCATGGATTGCAACTCGTGGGGTCGTTTCGCCCCGTCGTCGGCGCGTGGGTGGCGGCAACGAGGCCGTGCAGCTCGATCGTCATTTCGGTGACTCCTGGGAGGCGAGTTCGGGCCGGGGCCGGATCAGCAGCACCAGCACCACGGAAACGATGGCGAGGCCGGCGAAGCCGCCGAAGATCACGTTGAGCGGCACCTGCCGATCCCGCAACACGCCGAAGCCCCAGTCGGCCAGTCCGCCAACGCTGATGCTGAAAAAGTTCATGATGCCGTAGCCGGTTGCCCGCAGGTGGGGGCGTGCGATCTGCGACAGGATCGGCATGTTGTTGCAGTCGAAGAAGCCCCAGCCGAGGCCGAACACGATCAGGAACGCCACGGCGACGACGAGCGTCCCGGCATCACCCACGCCGAAGATCGCCACCACGATCAGACACATGCCGATGGCGCTGACGTAGATGCGGCCCCGGTGGTTCGTCCGCACCCAGCGATCCGCTAGCCATCCGCCGGCGACGACCCCGAGGATGGCAGCCACCTGCCAGTACAGCGTGGCCGCGACTCCCGCCTTGCCCTGACCGATGTGGAACTGCTTCTGGAGGATGGCCGGCATCCAGTCGCGCACCACCCACCCGGCCATCGCCGGCAGGGTGAAGTACAGCACCAACAACAGGAACGAGACGTTCGTCAGTAGTTCCCGGCCCGCCTCGAACGGGGACGCCCGAGGATCGGACTCTCGCCCCGCCGGTTTCGCCGCGTCCCGGAGGGCGATCGCCAACGGGACGGCGTACACCATCCCAACGACGCCGCAGACGGTGAAGGCGAGTCGCCAGCCCAAGGTGGGTTCGGCCGCGATGTATCCTCCGAACCCACCCGCGATCACTCCGAAGTAGATCGCCATCTGGTGAAGACTGACGGCCCGCGACCGGGTCGAGCCGGTGTGGTAGTCCATAATGAGGGCCAGCGCCGCCGGGATGTAGAACGCCTCGCTGACGCCCATCAGCGACCGCGCCCACAGCAACTCGTTGTACGTTGTGACCTGCCCGGTCCACCACGTCACCACCGACCAAACGAACAAGCTGCCGCAGATGGTGAGGCGACGGCTGAACCGATCCGCGATATACCCCCCGACGAGGCTGAACGCGGCGTAGACCCACTTGAACTGACCGAGCATGAACCCCCATAGCTCCTCCCGATTCTCGGCCTGGCCGAGACTCGGGATCGAGTCCATCACGGAGGTCTGCATCGACGCGAGCATCTGCCGGTCGAAGTAGTTCAGCATCGCCACCGGCATCAGCAGTACGACGACCAGCCACGCCGTTCGGGAGGCCGTCGGAGTCGAGTCGGGCATGGTTGTGGTCATTCCTTCGTCTCGAGCTTGAAGCCCCACACCTCCGGCGAACGAATGCCGGGCCGTGCCTCGCCGCTCGGCACGACCCACAACTGGCCCCAGCGCACGATTGGCACCGTCACCCGTGGAGCGGGGAATTCGCCGGCGTCGGCCCACGTCCCCTGCTTCGCATCGTAGCGAAGGACGTGCTTGCCGAAACCGCGATGCGCGTTCGGGGCCACACCGACCTGAGAGCCGTCGTCGCCGCCGAGGAGGGAAAAGCCCGAGGCGTCGGACGGGGCGGGCGACGGCGCGGCCGCGACGGGCCGCGGTAAATCGGCGACTCGCTTCCACCCCACGCCGGGCGTGTAGCGGTAGGCATCGGAGAGGTAGTGCCGCTTGCCGGCAACCAGATCGACGCCGCCGACCAGCCAGAACGAGCCGTCGAACCCGGCAGCGACTGCCAGCATCCGTCCGGCACCGGGGCAGTCGTCGATCCGCTGCCACTTCGGTGCTGTGGCCGACAGATCGAGCCGCCAAGCCGCCTTCGACGGGTTCGGCGAGTCGGGTTTCTCCTGGCCGCCGGCGACGTACAGCGTGTCGCCGACCAGCGCACCGCAGCCATTGGCGAGCGGCGTCGGCAGCGGTGGGAATTTTGTGGTGATGAGCTTGCCGTCTGTCCAGTCGAGCCGAAAGGCGTCGGCGTAGTGTCGCCCGGCATCGCTGCCGCCGACGCACACCACCCCGCCGCCGTGCGTCGCACTGACGCCGTAGCCGAGTGGGCGTGGCAGTTTGCCGCCGACGATCCATTGGCCGTCCGGCTTCGTCAGCACGAAGACGGCGTCGGACCACATCTTCTTGCCCCCGTCCCACGGCTTCTTCTCGGGAAAGTTGGCACCGCCGGCGACGATCAACGCGCCGCGACTGACGCCTGCGAACGGGCCGGCGAACCCCTCCTTATCGGGTAGGGACGATAGGCGCTGCCACTCACCGGCGACGGCGCAGGGAGCAACCAAGCCCGTCAGCAACACGGTCGCCAGCCCCCTCGCAGCCGATCGCATGAGCCACACCCTTTCGTTACACTCGCGGACAAAAAATCCGGATTGCCCCTTGACATCGACCGATCCAATGACGAGAATCGTCCTTGCTCGAACGTGTTCGAACGCAATCGAACACGTTCGATCACTTCTCGCTCTATGGGGTGCAAACAAGTCGTGCAAGATACGCTGTCGGAAAAAACCTACCGGGAGCTGCGCCGCCGGGTGCTATCCGGTGAGGTGGAAGCCGGCTCGCAACTGGTGAACCGGACCCTTGCGCAAGAGATGGAGGTCAGCCTCGCACCCGTGCGGGAGGCGATCCAGCGGTTGGCCACCGAAGGACTGGTCGAACACGTCCCCGGAGCCGGGGCGTTCGTCCGCAAGGCGGGGCCGCGGGAGTTGGAGGAACTGTACGTCCTGCGCGATGCGGTCGAGAGTCGGGCCGCGGCCGAAGCCGCCCGCAACATCACGCCGCACCAACTCGACGCACTCGACGCCGTTCGGAACGAGTTCGAAGGCATTCTGGCTACGATCCGCCACGAGCCGTCGTCGATGGCGACCGAGGGGATGCTGGACCGCTGGCTGGACTGCGAGGAACGGTTCCATCGGATCGTCGTCGAAGCCGCCCGCAACCGGCTCCTCGCCAAGGTCATCGAGGACAACACGGCGCTCGGACAGGTGTTCGGCGTCCAGCGGCACCGGGCCGCGATCCTGACGCTGGCCGTCGCCGAGGAAACCTGCCGCGACCACGCCGCCATCGCCGCGGCGCTGCGCCGGCGCGAAGCCGAGGCCGTCCGCCGGCTGATGAGCGATCACATCCAGAAGGGCTGCAAGACGGTGTTGGAGTACCTGCGGAACCACCGCGACACCGGGAACTGAGTCGAGTCGCAACCACAGGGGCTGGCGGTTTTCGAGGGTTGGGTGCCTTCGTCACTTCGTCCGGAGTTCGTTTCATGAACGCTCGTCGCGGATTTACGCTGATCGAGTTGTTGGTCGTGATCGCCATTATCGCCGTCCTGATCGGACTCTTGCTGCCGGCCGTGCAGAAGGTCCGGGATGCGGCGGCTCGGGCCCAGTGCCAGAACAACCTCAAGCAGATCGGCCTCAGCTTGCACAACTACCACGACGCCAACGGGCGGTTCCCCGCGGGGGCCGGCGTCGCCAACGGACTGAGCTGGCGGGTGTTCGTCCTCCCCTACGTCGAGCAGGATGCGCTCTTTCGGAAGTTCGACCTCGGTGCCGGTGCATGGAACGGCGGGCCGAACAAGGAGGGGCCGAACAAGATGGTCCACGCCCTCAACCGCATCCCGGTGTACAACTGCCCGAGCGTTCCCGATTACTTCGCCGCCAACGGGTCGAGTACCCTCGCGGACGGGCGGCGGACGTACACCTCGGACTACCACGGCGTCGCCGGGCCGAAGGGCACCAACCCGTCCAGTGGCCAGCCTTACCTGGTCGATCCCAACCCGTCGGGCCAAGGCGGGTTCGCCCTGCAAGGCGTCCTCGGCAAAGACTCGAAGGCCCAGTTCGGCAACCTCGCGGACGGCTCCTCGAACACCCTGGTGGTCGGCGAAGTGTCTGTGCTGTGGAACGGAGATATCCTCGCCAGCGACGGTGCGGATTGGGTGCGCGGGGTCGGCCTGACCAACGGCATGGCCGGGTGCAGGAACGTGCAGAACGCGATCAACACGCCCTACAACGGCACCTACAACGACATCAGCTTCGGTAGTCGGCACACCGGCGGTGCCCAGTTCGTCATGGGCGATGGGTCGGTGCGGTTCGTCCTGGATACGGTCGATCTGGTGGTCTACAAGTCGACGGCCAGCATGGACGGCGGTGAATCTCAAGTCGCGAACTGAACGCAGCACCGTCCCGAACCGGAGCGAGACTATGCAACTGACTCGACGCGCTGGCTTCGCCGTGCTCGCCGGACTGTGCGCCCTCGTCGGCTGCGGCCGCGGCGGGAGCGCGTCGAACGTCATCCCCGTGACCGGGACGGTGACGGTGGGCGGCAAACCGCTGCCGCTCGGCATGATCGTGTTCGAGCCGGACCCGGCGAAGGGCAACCGCGGCCCGCAAGGTCACGCGAACATCAAGGCCGGGCGGTTCGATACGCGGCAGTCCGGCAAGGGCGTCGTGGTCGGTGCCCAGATCGTGCGGATCACCGGCGGCGACGGGGTGAACCCGGAGGCGTTTACCCCGTTTGGCAACTTGCTCTTCGAGGAATTCTCGACGCGCATCGAGCTAACCCGTGAAACAACGGAATTGACGTTCGACGTTCCAGTTCCGAAAAAATCGCCGGCTTCCGCTCCGCGCTAATTGGTCGCAGGACTTCAGCAACCTACGAGTACACACTCAGGAGACGAGTCAATGCACCGCTTCATTGCCGCTTTGGCCGTGTCGCTCAGCGTTGCGGTGACGCAATCGTTCGCCGTCGATGTCACGTGGACGAACGTGGCGGCCGGCTCGTGGAACGATCCCCTCAATTGGTCGTCCAATCCGGCCCTTCCCGGGCCAACCGATGTTGCAGTGTTCGGCCCCAATCCAGCGGCCCTCGCCGCGATTACACTCGACGCACCCCAAAGCGTTCAGGGCGTTCGCATCTTGAGTCCTGGCGGCACGCTGACCATTGGTGCGACCGGAGAAACGGCGACCAACACGTTGACGCTCGGCACGAGCGGAATCGACATGTCCTCCGCAACGGTCAATGCTCAGGTGAATTCGCGGATCATCACGAACGGCGACCAATCGTGGCAGGTCGCGGCCGGGCAAACGCTCAACATGTGGACCGTCAACAATAACAGCGGAGTCACCGGTGCCAACAATATCACCCTATCGGGCGGCGGCGCTGTCCTGATGCTACCAGGCCAGACCGGCAGCGTTGGCTTCAACGACGGGAACTCCAACAACGGGTTTACCGGCAACTGGACGATCGGCACTGGCACGCTGGTTCAAAACATCCGCAACGGTCGCTCGGCCTGGGGAACGGGGACAATCAACTTGGCGGGCGGAACTATCGCACCGTTTCAGGGCAACTGGACGTGGACGACGCCGATCGCTCTCCAGACCGCGACATCGTCCACGATCGACAACAAGAACACGTCGGGGAGCAACCGCTACCTGAAGCTCCAGGGCGAACTGTCCGGCGACGGCGCTCTGACGTTCGCAAATACCGGCACTGGCTTCACCAACAACGATCTCGGCTTCATCCTGACGGCCACCAATATCCTGAGCGGCTCAGTGACGATCAACGCCAACACGCCGGTTCGTATCGGCGGAACGCCCGGTGATGTCACGACGACCGGGGCCGGGATCGGCGGCACGCTTGGGACTGCGACGGTAACGAATAACGGCACACTGACGCTCTCGCGCTCCGACGCATGGACCTTCGGCAACGCGGTGTCCGGGACCGGCGCGCTGCGTATCGGCGGAGGCGTGTCCGGGGCCGGGACGCAAGTCGTCTCGGTCACCGGCAACAACACGTACGACGGGGGCACGACCGTTTCGGCGGGGACGCTCGCGGCGAACAACCCGACCGGCACGTCGGCGACCGGGACCGGCGCGGTTACGGTGGCGAACAACGCCACTCTGGCCGGCGGCGCGGACACCGGCGTCGGCAGCTTCACCGGCTCGGCCACCGGCTACATTAGTGGAGACGTGACCGTCCAGACGGGCGGCCGGATCGCTCCCGGCAACTCGGTCGGCACGCTCACAGTCGGCTCCGCCACGTTCGCGGATGGGTCCGCGTTCAACCTCGAACTCGGTAGCACCAACCCCCGGTCGGGGCCGGTTGCCGACATTAACTCCAACGACCGCCTGAACGTCCTCGGCGCACTGTCGTTCGGCACGTCGCTGACGGTGAACGTCGACGGCACCGGCCAGACGTTCGTCGCCGGGAACGACTACGACTTCTTCATCCTGCAAAGCCCATCGGCCGTCACGCTGCCCGGGACCGTGACGTTCAACCCGACGAACTTCGCCACCCCGGGGGCGTTCTCGCTCAACTTGGCCGCCGGCGGGAATGCGGTCTACGTCACGTTCACGCCGGTGCCGGAGCCGGCCACGGCAATGGCCATCGCTTTCGGCGGCGTCGCCGTCGCCGGTTGGTATCGCCGGCGGCGGGCGATCGTGCGGGCCTAACGCGCCGGCGAACGACTCCCGGACGAACCCGCAGCGCTCGCATCGTTTCGCGATCGCTGTCGCACGCAAGCCCGACGCGTCAGCGAGGGGAATTCTTCCCTTCGCTGATGCGTCGGGCTTGCTCCGCTCCAGCGATCGGCGAGGATTCTGTCATGTCGTGGACCCGGCTGATCCCCACTTTCGTTCTGTTCGCCGCGCTACCGGCCATCGGGGCCGAACCTGAGGTCGCGGACGCGTTCGTGCCCAAGACGGACGGGTTCGCGTCGATCCGCATCCCGTCGGTCGTCGTGTCGAAGACGGGCACCGTCCTGGCGTTCGCCGAGGGCCGTGCCGCCGACGCGGACCAGGCCAAGAACAAGCTCCTCCTGAAGCGCAGCACCGATGGCGGCAAGTCCTGGGGCAAGGTCGCCGTTGTCGCCGCGGACGGCGACAAGGCGCTCAACAACCCGTGCGCCGTGGTGGAGCGCGCGAGCGGACGGGTGCTGCTGATGTACCAGTCGTACCCGGCCGGCGTCGGCGAACGGAGCGGGACGATTCAGCCCGGTTACGACGGCGATCGGATCGTACGGAACTGGCTCATCGCCAGCGACGACGACGGCGCGACCTGGACGAAGCCGCGCGACATCACGCGGGAAACGAAACGCGAGAAGGTCGTCACGACCATTGCTGGCGGGCCAGGTATCGGCATCCAGCTTCGCCACGGCAAGCACGCCGGACGCCTCCTGATCCCGTTCAACGAGGGGCCGTTCGGGGTGTGGAACATCTACGCCGTCTACAGCGACGACCAGGGCAAGACGTGGCACATGGGCGACGTGGCCCCCGCCGGGCTGATCGACGACGGCAAGGGGAAAAAGACCAGCACCGTCAACGAGGCGCAGTTCGTGGAGTTGAAGGACGGGTCGATCCGGTTCAACGTTCGCCGCTGGTCGGGCAAGGCGGTGCGGAAGGCGTGCGTGAGCGCGGACGGCGGCAAAACGTGGTCGAAGGTGGAGGATGTCCCGGACCTCGCCGATCCGAGTTGCATGGCCTCGGTGCTGCGGTACACCGACCCGGCCGACGGGGCCAAGAGCCGCATCCTGTTCTCCGGGCCGCAAAGTAGCAAGCGGGAGAACGGCACGGTCTTCGTCAGCTACGACGAGGGCCAGACGTGGCCGGTGAAGCGGGTGCTGTGCAAGGACAGCTTCG
>CAZNSL010000032.1:0-14967 GCA_964574975.1 uncultured Alcaligenaceae bacterium
GTGCGGCTAATCGACCCGACCACCGGCCGCATCCTCCAAGCATTTCCCGCCGCCGAGGTCGAATCGTCGGTTCGCGATGCATCGGAGAAACGGGCTGCGCCTGACTGGACGCGCGACGTGACGCCGATCCTCTCGAAGCTTGGTTGCAATGGTGGAACGTGCCACGGGTCGAAAGAGGGTAAGAACGGCTTCAAGCTGTCGCTGCGCGGCTACGACCCGATCTACGACGTGCGGGCGTTCACCGACGATCATGCCTCGCGCCGCGTCAACCTCGCGTCACCGGACGACAGCCTGATGCTCCTCAAAGCGACCGGTGCGGTGGCGCACGTCGGCGGACAGTTGTTCAAGCCAGGCGAGCCGTACTACGCCGTTGTGCGCGACTGGATTGCCGGCGGAGCCAGACTCGCACCGACCGCAAAGGCCAACAAGATCGAGGTGACGCCGCTCAACCCCGTCGTCGATCGACCGGGCGAGACGGTGCAGGTCGCTGTGACGGCGTCATACCCAGACGGCACGACCCGCGATGTGACTCGGGAAGCGTTCGCCGAGAGCGGTAACACCGAGGTAGCTACGGCCGACCGCTTCGGCAAGCTGACGGCCGTGCGTCGCGGCGAAGCGCCGGTCCTCGTGCGCTACGAAGGCAATTACGCCGCCACGACGCTGACGGTGATGGGCGACCGTAGCGGCTTCCATTGGGAACAGCCGCCGGCGTACAACCGCATCGATGAACTGACGGCCGCCAAGTGGAAGCGATTGAAGATTCGTCCTTCGGACGTATGCACCGACGCCGAGTTCCTGCGCCGGGCGACGCTCGACCTGACCGGCTTGCCGCCGACGCCGGAAGCCCTGCGCGATTTCCTCGGCGACACGAGCGATCCGCGAACGAAGCGCGAACGACTGATCGACAAGCTCGTCGGCTCCGACGAGTACGTCGAACACTGGTCGAACAAATGGGCCGACTTGCTCCAAGTGAACCGCAAATTCCTCGGCGCGGAGGGGGCGGCTCTATTCCGCCAGTGGATCAAGGGTGAGGTCGCCAGGAACGCTCCATACGACGAGTTCGTCCGTAGCGTGCTGACCGCAACCGGGTCCAACAAGGAGAATCCGCCAGCGTCGTACTGGAAAATCCTCCGCAAGCCGGAGGAAGCGATGGAGAACACGACACACCTGTTCCTTGCGGTGCGGTTCAACTGCAACAAATGCCACGACCATCCTTTCGAGCGCTGGACGCAGGACCAGTACTACCAGACGGCCGCATTCCTTGCGCAATGGGAACTGAAGTCTGACCCAGCTTCGGGCGGCAAGACCGTCGGCGGCACGGAGGTCGAAGGGGCGAAACCGCTCTACGAGATCGTCGCCGACAAGCCCGTCGGCGAAGTGCGGCACGAACGCACCAACCGCGTGACGCCGCCAGCGTTCCCGTTCCCGGCCACGACCGGAGTCCAGCCGGACGCCACGCGTCGGCAGCAACTCGCGGCGTGGATCACAGCGCGCGACAATCCGTACTTCGCCCGAACGTTCGTCAACCGATTGTGGGGCTATCTGTTTGGTGTCGGCATCATCGAGCCGATCGACGACGTACGTGCCGGCAATCCGCCCACGAACCCCGAACTCCTCGACTACCTGAGCGATGAGTTCCTGAAGAGTGACTTCAACGTCCAGCACGTCCTCAAACTGATCGCCAAATCGCGGACGTATCAACTCTCGTTCAAGACGAACGAGTGGAACGAGGACGACAAGGTGAATTATTCGCACGCCATCGCGCGGCGGTTGCCTGCCGAGGTGATCTACGACGCCATCTACCGCGTCACGGGCGCAACGTCGAAATTCCCCGGCGTGCCAGCAGGCACCCGAGCGGCGGCACTACCGGATTCCGGCATCGAACTGCCGAGTGGCTTCCTCACGACGCTCGGTCGGCCGCCGCGCGAGAGCGCTTGCGAGTGCGAGCGCACCAGCAGCCTACAACTTGGTCCAATCATGGCTCTCGTCAGCGGCCCGACGACAGGTGACGCGATCTCCGACCGGAAGAACGCGATTGCAAAACTTGTTGCGTCGGAGGCCAACGACCGCAAGTTAGTCGATGAATTGTTTCGGCGCGTGCTGAACCGTCCGGCGACGGACGCTGAAATCGACGCCGGAATCAAGGCGATCCAGGGCGTGAAGAACGATCATGCAAAACTCGTCGAGGCGCTGGCCCACCGCGAGGCTGAGGTGAAGCCGATCCGCGAGCGTCAGGAGGCCGAGCGCGTCGAGGCAATCGCGAAGGCGAAGGCGGTGTTGTCGGAGTACGAGATCGAACTGGCCCCAAAGACGACCGAGGCTGAGAAGGCACGACAAGCTCGCATCGCGACGGCCGAGGCGGATGTGAAAGCACGCGATGCCTCATTGGTCGGAAACTCGGGAGAGTTCGAGAAGAAGCAGACTGACAGAGCGTCGTGGGTACGCCTCGATCCGGTCGCGCTGAAGTCGACCAACGGCGCTAAGCTAACGCGACTCGACGACCTCTCCGTGCTGGCGTCCGGCACGAACGGTAAGGGCACTTACACCTTTAGTGCGCCCGTGGACGTTCGGACGATTACCGGCGTGCGTCTGGAAGTACTCACGCACGACAGCTTGCCTTCCAAGGGGCCAGGGCGTGCCGCCAATGGCAACTTCGTCCTGAATCAGTTGACGGCAACTGTCGCTCCCAAGACTAATCCGAAGGCGTCGAAGGGACTCGCCTTTGCGAACCCATTGGCCGACTTTGCCCAGGATGGTTTCTCGATTGCCGGAGCGGCCGACGGTGCCGCAAACAGCGTCAAGGGCTGGGCCGTTGCGCCGGCCTTAGGGCGTTCGCACTATGCGACGTTCGAGCTGAAGGAATCTCTCAATCTCACGGGCGGCGAAATTATTACGTTCAACCTGGTCCAGAACTTTGGCATGGCCGACCATACGATCGGCCGGTTCCGTCTGTCGGTCACGTCGTCGCCGAAACCGCTCGGTCTCGGCTTGCCGGAGTACGTCCGCGCAATTCTGGCGGAGCCGGCCGCGCAGCGCGATGCCGCCCAGGTGAAGCGTTTACTCGATTACGTGAGGGCGCACGATCCCGAACTGAAGACGAAGCGGGCCGCGCTCGTCGAGGCGAAAAAGCCGTTGCCGACCGATCCAAGGCTCGTCGAGTTGCGAGCGGCACTTACCGAGATTAGCAAACCCGTGCCGGAGGACCGCAAGCTCGCTCAGCTCCGCAACGATGTGAAGGCGAGCGAGGCTCATGCGTCCAACCCGCGGCTGACCGCCGCGCAAGACCTGACTTGGGCACTCATCAACGGCCCGGCGTTTCTATTCAATCGCTAGTGGTTGCCTCCGCAGTTCCGGCTTTACAGGAACGCGGAGGTAGAACGAGTGGAGACCGACCATGATCCGCATCCCTGGTCAACCCGGTCGCGACCTGTGCGACCGGCACCTCGGCGTCACCCGCCGCGACGTGCTGCGAGTCGGTGCGACCGGCCTTTTCGGCTTGTCGCTGCCAGTCATGCTGCGAGCCGCCGACGCGACCAAGGTCGCGGCCGCAGGTAGCCACCGCCCCGGTTGGGGCAAGGCGAAAAGCGTTATCCTCGTCTACCTCCAGGGCGGGCCGAGCCACCTCGACCTTTGGGACCCGAAGGAGAACGTGCCGGACAACGTAAAATCCGTCTTCAAGGCGATGCCGACGAAACTGCCCGGCGTACATTTCACGGAATTGTTGCCGAAGCTGAGCCAGGTGAACGACAAGTTCACGACCATTCGCTCGATGAGCTACACGCCCAACGGGTTGTTCAACCACACAGCGGCAATCTACCAAATGATGACCGGCTGGACGACGGATAAGGTTAGTCCGTCCGGTCAACTGGAACCGCCCAGTCCGAAGGACTACCCGAACTTCGGCTCCAATATCGTCCGTCTACAGCCGCCGACCGTACCGATGTTGCCTTTCGTCATGCTGCCGCGACCATTGCAGGAGTCGAACGTAGTCGGGAAGGGCGGCACGGCCGGGTTCCTCGGCCGATCGTTCGACCCATACACCCTCTACCCCGAGGGCGACGACTTGGACATGAAGAAGCTGGATCGCATCAAGGTCGACGACCTGCAATTGCGGCCCGAAGTCTTCTCATTGCGACTCGAGCGGCGGGCGAAGTTGCGAGACACCATCAACGCCGGCATGAAGGATATCGACAAAGCTGTCGCCGACTACAAACTCGACGAGTACTATCAACGGGCTTTGAGCCTGGTCGTCTCGGGCCGCGCCCGTGAGGCGTTCGATATCGGCCGCGAACCGTCCAAGCTACGCGACGCCTACGGCCGGACGACGTTCGGACAATCGCTTCTGCTGGCGCGTCGGTTGGTCGAGGCCGGTACGAAAGTCGTCGAGGTAGTTTGGCCGAAGGTCGCAAATTCGGACAATCACTCGTTCGATGTCCACGTCGGCCTGAACCAGAGGATGAAGAACAACATCATGCCGATGCTCGACCCTGGCTTGGCGACGTTCTTCACGGACATGGACGAGCGCGGATTGCTTTCCGAGACACTCGTGGTCGTGGTGGGCGAGTTCGGTCGCAGCCCGCAGAAGGGTGTCAGCACGTCCGGCAACGGCAACTCGGCCGACGGTCGTGACCACTGGCCGTACTGCTACACGGCCCTGGTCGGCGGTGCCGGCGTTAAACGCGGCTACGTCCACGGGAAGTCCGACAAGACCGCCTCGGCCCCAGTCGACAACCCCGTCCACCCCGGCGAGTTGCTGGCTTCTATCTATCACGCCTTCGGCATCGAACCGGATACGATGGTGAACAACCACCTAAACCAGCCGCGCGAACTAGTTCAGGCCTCCGCGGTGACGAAACTGTTTGCATAATACGGCAAACCCGGATCGCCGATGCGCCGTAATGTCGGTGTAACGAGCGTACTATGTCAAGGGACGGCCCTTTCGAACGGAAGGTGCGATCGTGGCTCTACAGCTCACTATTGTTGCTGCGTGTACCATCCTAGCTGCGGCCTATGTCGCACGTGCCACATGGCAGACCTGGCATCCGACATCGTCCGACCGGGGGTGTCGCGGCGGCTGCGGTTGTGGAAGTACCAGTCGAAACGACTTGCATCAGCTGATGATACGTCCGAAACGATGTTGAGAGAAAAAAGTCGCCAACTTGGGATTGACATCGAGATTGACGCAGTTACAATCGCGTCCAAGTCACGGCCTCTTCTCTGTTCCGGCCCCACTGTTCGACCGGCTTGCCGGAAGTTCAGTGGGGTTTTTTTCTGCGCTTGCCGCAAACGCTTCGGTCGGTCTGACCCGAAGGGATAGCGTCGCCCGGCCGTGTTCCGCGCGTTGCGTGAGTTCGACGAATTGGAAGAGTTCAAGTACGGCAAGCAAGCCGTCGATTTTTGTCGCGACATCGGGGGATTTGAATTTGGCCTGGGCCAACAACTCAGCCAACGCGGTACGCCGGGGCCGTAGGTAATCGAGTACATTTCGAACGCTCAGACGCGCAAGTAAAAACTCGTCATCCCGAACGAACTCGTCGTTGTCCGACGGCTCGAATAGACGGACGGCAACGGGCGACGAAGCAACAACGAGGTAGCCTCGTTTCCACGCGAACGCCGGTCGAAAACCCGATGGCAGCACTGTGTCACCATCGACGACACGAACTTCGTCATCCCCATGACGTTCCGTGCGGATTTCGAGCCGGCCCTTGTGCTGTCCGTTGTAGGCCAACACGGCAAGGCGAGCGGCGAAGTCCAGTCCCTCGAGCGCTCGGCGTGGGACCGGCGGAGTACCCTCGTTCCGCATCCGCAGTGCAACGGTTAGGGTCGGGAGCGGTTCGGCGGCGGCGGGCGGGGCAACGCATATACCCCAGTCCGGCCCGACGGCAGAGATCAAGGCACTGGCGGCGTCGCGGCCGAGGACGGCTCCGATACTGCGGTCGAGCCCCGACAGGAATTCCGCGCGGGCTTCCGCCGACAGAAATTCGCCCGCCGACCGGATCAACGCATCGAACGACATCCGTCCCCCAGCGACGAAGAGTGCGTCGGCAGGGAACGCAGACAGTGCGCCGGACGAGACGGCCGGCCGTGAGGGGTTCAGACCCTTCGAGGCGACGATCAGGCTCAGCTCAACGTTGCGGTCGATGCGAAGGCGCAGGGCAGCGTCGTCGATTGCAGCCCAATGGCGGACGAACGCGCGCAGGAACGCGGCATCGGGTCCTTCGGCCGACGCTGCCTTGTGGCTGAGCGCGGCGTCGAAGGCACGAGGGTTGAACCACCACACGCACGTCGCGCGGTCCACACCGAGCCGAGCAAACCGTTCGACCAGATGCGGCGGGCCTGCGGCGGCGTTGCGGTCGATTGCCGCCTGGAGCGCTGACTCGCGGTCGGTCAGTACGAACAGAGGTCCGATGGTTGTGGCGAATTCGTCGCCGCCGTCCTTCTTGTGACGTACCCAGTAACGCACTTGCCGGTACTCGCGGTGCTCGACACTGGTCAACTCGCCCGACTCTTTTTGCAGATCGTTGAGGCGCGTCAGCAGTTTGGTCAGAAGTTTCGGATCGCGGGCGCGTAAGGCGAAGAGTCCACTGTCGCTTTCGGCTTTACCGTCGGGCCCAGGCATGAACGCGAGTGCGAATGCGTCGCCCGCGATTTCGTCGCGGAACTCGGCCCACGACGTTTGGAAGGCCCCGCGCAAGTGGCGGTCGAGAACGTCGAGGCCGTTGCCCTTCACCTGCGCAAGCAGTTCGCGTCCCAAAGCCGACTTGGCGAAGTGCTGCGCGAACGGCGACCGTTGTACGCGATCGAGCGTGTCGCGGAGGTCCGTCACGAGTAGGCAGAAGCCCGCGTCATTGGGCACGACGCGCAGCACGTCCTCGCGCGGCCCGGCGAACGTCGCCGGTGCGAGAATGCAAGACAGGAATACCGCGAACCGGATCACTGGCGAGTCTCGTCGTGTCGAGGGGCGATTGGTTTCGGTGCCACGGAAAAAGCGGCAAGCAGGCCGAACGCCCGGCGAGCCGAGACGGTCACAGGCTCGAAACCTTCCGCCAAACCGTTCCGGGCTTCATCGAGTGGTCGAGAGGTTCCGTCGACCGTTGGCAGGGTCGCAGGAATCGCCACATTCGGCAACAGGTGGTGCCCTCGCCCGGCCAGTTCGACGGCAGTCCGAAACGGAACCGAAGCAAACGCCCCTCCGACACCGCCCACGTCGATGGTCGTTGAGGCGATGGCCATAGCCTGCGGTCGTTCCGTTTCCACTGGCACGGTGCCATTCGATACAAGTGTCCGCGTAATCCACCAGATCGCAACGCTAGCGGCGACGGCGGCCCACGCCGACCATACGACACGCAAGCCGTGTCGGCGGCGGGCTGCGTCGCGATGGATGGAACTAACGACGCGATCCGTCAATTGGAACGTCACAGGCGGCGTCGATCGTAGCGTACGGAGTAGTAAGTCGGCCGCTCGGAAGCGCTCGCGGCACGTTGGGCAGGCGTCGATGTGGAGTTGGATCGGTTCCGATAATGCCGTGCAGTCGCCGTCGAGCCGGGCTTGCAATCGGTCGATGGCGGCCGAACAATCGGTGGGCTGGGAGCGGGCCACGGGGCTATCCTCGGACGTCGGGGGAATCGGGGATCAGGTCTACCATGCCACGGGAACGGAGAGTGTCGAGTAGTTCCAGACGGGCGCGGTGGAGCCACGTCTTAATCGTACCAACCGGACGACCGAGGACGCCTGCGATGGCATCGTACGACTGACCTTGTTCGTGAAACAACACGAATGCCGTCCTGTACTCGGGCCGGAGATCGGCCAGACCTCGCTCGATCTCAGCCGCCAACTCGGCCGAATCGTCGGCCGGTGCGGCGACGACCATGTCCTGGAGGTAGTCGACGCTCTCGGGCCGCTTCGCCCGTTTGGCCAGGTGCGTCCGACAACGGTTAACCGCGATGCCGAGTATCCACGGTCGGAGTAGTCGCGACGAGTCCCATCGGCCCAAACTGCGGAAGACGCGGACGAAGACCTCCTGGACAACGTCCTCGGCATCCTGTCGGTGATTGAGTACCCGCAGGCACACGGCAAAGACGGCATCCTGGTGACGCTCCACGAGCTCGCGCACTGCGCGGGGATCGTTACGCAAGCAGCGCCGGACCAGCGTGGCATCGTCGATCGACACGGCCGTTCTCGCCAGTGGATACCCGTTCGCCCAACGCGCAGTTTCACCCGCTACGGTATTCGTTTCCTGGTGCCGGGTCTTGCCCCATCCGGCCCAAAATCCGAGACTGGCCGCTATGCAACTCGCCGGCAAACGCGCGCTGGTCACTGGATCGAGCCGTGGTATCGGTCTCGGCGTTGCCCGCGCATTTGCTGACGCCGGTGCCAGCGTCGTCCTCACGTCCGAGCGGGAAACCGTGCCAGAAATCGGCGACTTGCTGGGCCGCTCTGGTGTGTACTACATCGCGGCCGATGTGACCCGCGACGGCGAACCGGAACGGTTGGTGTGCCAGGCGTGGGACTTCCTTGGCGGAGTCGATGTCCTCGTGAATAACGTTGGCACCTTCTGCGAGCCGGCGTTCCTCGACCTTCGCCGCGAGGACTTCGATTTCATTTTTCGCCTGAACGTCTGGACGGGTATTGCCGTGACGCGCGAGGTCGTCCGGCGCGCCATGGCCGTAGGACGGGGCGGGCGCATTCTGTTCACGACCTCGCTGAACGGCAGCCGTTCCGAACCGGCCCACACGCTCTACGACGCCAGCAAGGGCGCGGTCAATGCGCTGACCCGCCAACTGGCCATCGAATTGGCTCCGTTAGGGTTCACGACGGTGGCCATTGCACCCGGACTGGTCGAAACGCCACTCACCGACTTCGGACTCAAATCGGACCCGGCAACGCGGCAGGCCGTCACCGACCAAATCCCAGTGCGGCGCATCTCGACAGTGGACGATGTGGCCGCCTGGTTCGTCTTTCTCGCTTCGGACGCGGCCCGTTACGCAACCGGCACCATAGTTACCGTCGATGGCGGACTCGACGCTCAGCAGTTTTCGTCGCGGCCAGTCACGATGGCAGAGCGGGGCGACGCTCGACACCCGTAGCCCTATCGTGACCGTAGCCCGCATTAACGGTCGAACCATGCCAGCCAACCTGTTCCGCTTCGCGCTCGTTGCATTGGCAATCGCGCCGAACACCGCACCGGCTCAGAAGGAGTTCGGATTCGACAATAGGAAGTCGTCCGGCCAACCGTATTTGAAGCCTGCCGAGACGGTTGCCCGAATGAAGGTTGCCGACGGCTTCGAGGTCAAGCTGTTCGCAGGCGAGCCGATGGTCGTCAACCCGATCGCGTTCACGGTGGACGAGCGCGGCAGGGTCTGGGTCGTCGAATGCTTCGAGTATCCGAGCCGAACGCCACCCGGAAAGATGCCGCGCGACCGAATCGTCATCCTCGAAGACACCGACGGGAACGGCGTTGCCGACAGACGAACGGTGTTTGCCGAGGGCAGGGACTTCCCCGAGCGATTCGACCTGGCGAGTGGCATCGAAGTTGGCCATGGTGGCGTCTTCGTCGGCGCGCCGCCGTATTTGTGGTTCATCGAAAACAATGGCGACAGGCCGGGTACGTTCAAGAAGCTACTGGGTGGATTCGGTAGTCAGGACACGCACGAAACGTTGAACACGTTTCAGTGGGGGCCAGATGGCTGGCTGTACGGCCTGCACGGGATCTTCACTCAGTCGAAGGTCGCGGTGACAGGGACGAACGCCCCGCCGGTCGAGCTGAACGCGGGCCTGTGGCGGTTCAACCCGCGGACAGCGATATTTGAGGTCGTCGCCGAAGGTACGTCGAACCCGTGGGGCTGGGACTTCCGCAACTCCGACGGTCAAGCGATTGCCGCGTGCTGCGTCATCCCACACCTGTTCCACCTCGTGCCGGGCGGCAACTACAAGCGCCAAAGCGGGCAGGGCCTGAACCCCTACGCATACGGCCAGATCAACGAAATCTGCGATCACACTTTTCATAAGGAAAGCGGTTGGGCACACGCTGGCCTCCTCTCCCTCGATACGCCGCTGATGCCGCCGGAGTACCGCGACAGCGTCATTTTCGGCTCCATCCACGGCTGCTCCATCAAACGCAATGTCTTACGGTCGCACGGTTCGACATATATTGCAAGCCGAGCCGACGACTTCCTCGTCAGTGGCGACAAGAACGTCCGGCCAATCAACCTGCGTTGGGGCCCGAACGGCGAAATTCTGCTCATCGACTGGCACGACAAGAACCCGTGCCACCAGGCCGCGGCCGGGTCGTGGGACTACGAGCGCGGCCGCATTTACCGCGTGGTCCAGAAGGGCAAGGTTTCGATGCGAGCCGCCGACCTGGGGGCGCTGACGCCAAGCGAACTCGTTCGGAGGCTCGGCGATCCGAATCCTTACGTCACGCGCACGGCGTTGCGACTACTCGATGAGCGGCGCGGTCAGCATTCGATCCAAGTCAAGGATGCCCTGGCCGCCGCTCGCCACCCGCTCTGGCTCCAGCGCTTCGATTTGTTTGGCGAGGCCGAAGCGATGCGTGCGCTCGATTCTGCCTTCGACAACATCCGCACACCGTCCGCGAAAGACGCCATCGTCCGAGCCGAAGCGATTCGGGCTATCGGAAACTGGAAGAAACTACCGCCACAGGTATTGTCGGAACTCGTCCAGCGCGCCAAGACCGATCGTGCTCCGGAAGTTCGCCGCGAACTTGCGTCGCTAGCCGTTCGTCATGCGAAGTCATCGGGCGTCGGAGTACTGACCCACGCCCTGATGCGGCATGTGGAGGATACAAGCGATCCTGCGATTCCGCACTTGCTGTGGCTGGCGTACGAGCCGCAGTTGGCGGCCGAACCGGCGAGAGAACTCGACTGGCTCGCCGCTAACGCATCGGGGAATCGGCTCCTGACCGATACGATCGTCCCACGATCCACTCGCCGCCTCGTTGCCGGTGGAAACGCATCGGACCTGGCACGAGTCATCGACTTCCTGAATCGAGTCGAGGACTTGCCCACACGCCGGCGCGGGTTGGAAGGGTTGACCGAGGGCTTGAAGGGTCGCACGATCGATCCACCGGCGAATTGGGCTGGCGTTCGTGACAAGCTCACCGCCGACGCGGACGAACGGGTGCGAAGTCTGACCGCATCGCTCGCGGTGAATTTCCGCGACCGCCGCGCCACGGAGGCTGCCCTCAGCGCGATCGGCAATTCCAGCCGAACGTCCGCCGATCGTTGCGACGCGGCGCGAACGCTCGGCCTTGCTCGCCCGCCAGAAGCCTTGCGGCCACTGATTGCCGAGGTGCGTGCTGGCACCGATCTCGCTGTGCGCCTGGAGGCGTGCCGCGCACTCGCCGGATACGACGGGCCGGAGGTACCGACCCTGTTAGCGAACTGGCCGGCGTACCCCGCCGCGATCAAAGCGGAACTCGTCACCCTTTTGTCGTGTCGAAAGTCTTGGGCCAAGGAGTTGATCGCCGCAGTCGCCGCCGGCCGTGTCGAGCGGACGGGTGTGAGTGCTGGCACAGCCGTACGCATGCGGGCGTTCAAGGATGCGGCATTGAACGCGGCGCTCGAAGCCAACTGGGGTAAACTCCGCGATACGCCTGCGGAACTCGTCAAGCTCATCGACACCATGCGCGACGAACTCGATAAAGCACCGGCGTCGTTTACGAAGGGCAGGGCGGTGTTCGACGCCAATTGCGCCAAATGCCACCAGTTCGAGGGGCGAGGTTTCACCGTCGGCCCAGCCCTCGACGGCGCGGGCCGCGACGTGGAGTACCTTCTCGTCAACGTCCTCGATCCGAACCGTGCGGTGGGTGCGCCGTACTTCGTGCGACAAGTGTTGCTCAAGAATGGCCGGCTGGAGCAAGGGCTGCTGAACGCTGAGGACGCTCAGTCCATCACACTCAAGGGCGAGAACGACGTACTCAAAGTCATCGCCAAGGCAGACGCAACGTCAATCGAGGTGTCGGATCGGTCGGTCATGCCGGAAGGGTTAGCGTACAGCATGACGACGCAGGACTTCCGCGACTTGGTCCGTTACCTCACAGCGTCGCCTTCGGTCGCGGACTGGAACGTGTCGGCTGTCCTGTCGTCGCCGACCGAGAAGCCGCCGACCGGCCGGCGGGTGCGGCTCGGCGCGTCGGGCCGGCTGGTGATTCGCACAGAGGGGAAGTCGGGCTACGCCTATGCGACGACAACGTTATCCTCGGCTGCACTATTGAAGACTCGGCTTCTCCTCGGTTCGAATGCCACCCTGCGAGTTTGGGTGGACGGAAAGGTCGTATATGTCGGTAAGCCCGGCGACTCTGCGCGACTGGACCAAGCGGCGGCCAGCGTGGAGCTTGGCAAGGGCGAACATACGTTGGTCGTTGAGTTAGCCGTCGGGTCGTCGCCGGCAACGCTGTTCGCACGACTGCTCGATCCGGATCGCAAACTCGCGTTTGCTGACCAGTAGACCCGTAGGGTGGGACGAGTGGAGCGAGTCCCACCGCGAATGCTCAGCCGATGGGCCTTCCCGGTGGGACTCGCTCCACTCGTCCCACCCTACCGGGCGACTTAGCGGCCCGCGATCAACGATTTCAACTGGCCCAGATATTTGGGCACCGCGATCATCGGGTCCTCGGCCGCTTCGTATTCGAGGGCAACGTAGCCGCGGTAGCGCGCCGCCTTCAAGATGTCCACGACCCGCTTCAGGTCGGCTTCTTCCTTCGGCTGGCCGCCGCGCTTGATTTCCGTCTTCACCTGCACCGTCACGGCATACGGAGCCAACTTCTCCAGGTCGGCGTACGGATCGGGCGTGTGGAAGTTACCCGTGTCGAGGTTGACGCCGAACCAGTCGTGCTTGACGGCCACGACGATGGCCAGCAGTTGCTCGGCCGTAGCGACAATGCCGCCGTGGTTTTCGAGCGCCATATAGACGCCGAACTTGGCGGCATGGTCGCACACTTCTTCGATCGCGGCGACGCAGCGCGCAACTGCGGCCCGTTCGGTATCGCCCTTGGCGACGTTTCCTGCGAAGATGCGCAGGGTCTTCGCGCCGAGTCGCGAGGCGCGTTCGGTCCACGCCTTGACATCGGCAATCTGCTGTTTGAGCTTATCGGCCTCCGGCACGCAGAAGTTGTTGCCGACGGCCGCGCCGCTCACGTCGAGGCCGAGCCGAGTGCAGAGTCCTTTGAGTTTGGCCAGGTATTCTGGCGTCGTCTCGGCGAAGTAATACGCCGTCAACTCGACCGCGTCCAAGCCCCACTCTGCGGCGAGTTCGGCGAAGCGTTCGAGCGTCATTTGCGGCGGCGCGCCTTTTCGGCGGTCGAGCAGCTTGTTGAAGCTGTACGCCGCGAGGCTGAGCTTCAGATGGGCCGGGCCGGGTCGGGCGATCGGCTCGATGGCGGGCAATCGACCGGCAATCGTCAGGGCCGTCCCAGTGGCAAGGAATTGACGTCGCGAGAGCATAGAGCCGTGTGGGGTTAGGTATAGGGGTTCACACGATGGCGAGGACTTCGGTTTGCGGCTTGCCGCCCGTGACGTGGACGGTTCCTCCAGCGTCGACGAAGACATCGACTTCGCTGCGCACGCCGAACTCCGGCAAGTAAATGCCCGGCTCGATCGAGAAACACGTTCGCGGCAACACGCGCCGCTCCTCGCGGGTTTCGAGGTTGTCCATGTTCGCGCCGTTACCGTGGACCTCTTCGCCGATGGAGTGGCCGGTGCGGTGAATGAACGCGTCGCCGTAGCCGGCCGCTTCGATCACGCCGCGGGTCGCGTCGTCCACCTGCCAGCCGCGAAGTTCCTCACCCTTGGCGTAGGCGTTGCGCACCCGCTGTACGCCAGCGTCGCGTGCCGCGGCGACCACGGCGAATACCTTCGCGTACTTCTCCGGCACCCGCTCGCCGACGAACCCGACGCGCGTCAGGTCGCTGTACACCGCCCGCGGCTTGGCCAGCTTCGCCCACAAGTCGATCAGTACGAAGTCGCCGGTGCGGATTAGGCCGGCGTCTCCGGGCCGCGGTTCGTAGTGCGGGTCGCCGGAGTGCGGGCCGACACCGACGATCGGTGCGTGGTCGCAGGTCATGCCGTGTTGCGTGAAATGGTCGAGAATCGCTTTCTGCACCTCCAACTCGTGGACGCTGCCACCGTTCTTCGTCTTGGCGGCGATCAGTCCGAACGCCGTGTCGTAAGCCGACCGCGTGTGCTTGGCCGCCTCCTGGTGCATCGCCCACTGCTCGTCGTCCCAACACGCCTCGAACAGTTGGATCAGATCGCCCGACGGCACGATGGTGACGCCGAACGACTTGACGAGTTCGATCGTTCCCGCATCAACGCGCGAAATGTACGGGATGGCGTTGCGGGCAACGTACTCCATGGCGATCGTGCGACAGCCCTTGACGAGGTCGCCGACGCCGGCCTCCAGCGACTGCCACTTGAGGTACGTCGTCGCAGCCCCCGGCAGGTGGTCGAGGGCGGCCGGTTCGATGCGGTGGACGAGTTTCCGCGGTTCGCCGTTGGCCGGGATGAAGTAGAACCAGCGCCGCGACAGCATTTGCTCGGCGGGCAACTTGACGACGCGGCGTGCCAGGACGTTCTGGCCGCGGAAGTCGTAGAGCAACCAGCCGTCGAGGCCGAACTGACGCAATGCGGATTGGATGGACGCCACGTCGAACATCGCTCGGCCCCCGGTGACAACGGTTCGGTGATAAGGTACAACAGCGCCGGCCCGCCGAACATCCGTCAGGAGCCAGTGTGTCGCCGGACGAGTCATTCCCCTTCGACCTGCCGCTAACCGATCCGCGGCACCCGTTCCACACCGAACACATGGAAATGGCGCTCGAAGAGGCATTGCAAGCCGCCGCGGACGATGAGGTTCCCGTTGGCGCGGTCGTCGCGTCTCTGACGCGCGGAGTCATCGGCCGGGCGCACAACATGCGCGAACGGCTCAAGGATCCGACCGCCCACGCCG